>JAKJBT010000015.1 GCA_022706865.1 Bacillota bacterium | reverse complement strand
GATCAGGTGCGAACTGATGGTTGCAGTTACGGCATTGATACTTTTGGAAACCATCCTTATCTTTGCCATAACGATAAAACGAGTGAGAATTGTTGCACTTAGGACATTTAAATGATACAATTTTTTGCATGAGAACTTGCTCCTTTCTGGGAGGTAAAGTGTTTGTGGCAAAAACATTGTACCAGAAAATGTAGCAGGTTCTCAATTTTCATTTAACTTTACAAAACGAAAATGATTTTAGGGAGGTAAAAAAATGAAAAGCAAAAGAGTTTTAGTATTTCTTCTATGTTTCTGCTTGATTGTTGCAAGTTTAACAGGCTGCTCCGCTCCGGCTTCCAATAATGATGTCCCTGACAGTACAGAACCGGATTCTGCTGAAGTTGCTGTCGAAACAAAGAAAGGGGTAGTTGTATCCGGCAAGGCAGTATCTGTAGTCGAAAATGAAAACACTGTTTATCAAAAGAGAATAACTATTGCACCTTCTCTCGACTTTACGAGTACAGATGTTCAGAATGAAGCCGGCGGTACTGCCAAGGGTGTTTATCTGCTTGTGTTCAATAGCCTTGTTGGGTATGACACTATGAATTCCAAGTACATACCAAGTCTTGCAAAAAACTGGGAACAGCTTTCTGACACTCTTTGGGAGTTTAAACTTCAGGAAAATGTTAAGTTTCATGATGGAAGCGATTTTACTGCCAAGGATGTAAAATTTACTATTGAACGTGGATTAGAGCAGAGTGCCAGCAAATCAAAGTTTTCTTCTATCAAAGAAGTCAACATTATAGATGACTACACTGTTCAGTTTGTGCTTAAAGCTGCAGATAATGATCTTATATATAAACTCTGTGAAGCAAATACCGTTATGCTAAGTTCTAATGCATTTGCAACTCTTGACAAGACAGAAGCGAATAAAATCGGTACCGGACCATACATGTATAATGAATGGGTGCAGGGAGATTATCTGTCCCTGGTCAGATTTGAGGACTATTGGGAAGGTGCTAAGAAAACAGAGGAAATAGTTATCAGGTATATTCCCGAAGCATCGTCACGGCTGATTGCTTTGCAGACTGGAGAAATCGACCTGTGTGTTGATCCTCCTGCAGTTGACTTGCATTATGTTGCAGAGGATAAAAACCTAATATTATGGCAGATTCCAAGCACAAATATTCGTCATATCTTTCTTAACCTCAATGTAGAGCCCTTTAACAATAAACTTGTACGTCAGGCAGTTGCACATGCTATCAACAGAGAAGATTTGGTAGCCTTAGTATATGAGGGTAATGCAACACCGGCTTATAACATAATGCATCCCACCAGTGAGTTTTATGTAGATGTGGATTATTACGAATTTGATCTTGAAAAGGCTAAGAAACTGCTGGATGAGGCCGGTTTCTCCAATGGTTTCAAGACCGCTATTTACTCCTCTTCCGGTACTGTACAAAAAGCAGTTGCCAGCGTAATTCAAGCACAGCTTGCCGAAATCGGTATAGATGTTGAAATCAAGTCACTCGAAACTGCAACTTTCAATGCAGGTGTTGCTCCCGGTGGAACTTATCCCATTGCAGTTGATGGTTGGGGCGGACATACAGTCGGACCTGACAATGCACTCCGCAGCCCTTTCCATATCAATGGAAACATCAATAGAAGCAATATCAAGGATGAAAAAGTTAACAACCTGATCGATACTGCTCTTATAACCAGTAATCACGATGAGCGTGCAAAAATGTATGCGGAAGTTCAGGAATACATTATGGATTATGCGAATTGGATACCTCTGGCTGTTGAACAGATCAACGTGGGTATGAAATCGACACTGCAGGGCTTTGAGCTCCCTCAAGGGTTGCACCACCATTGGAGTAACCTTTACATTGTAGAAAAGTAATCATAAATCAATGTGTAATGCGAGCCGCTGTTTTGGAAGAACACAGCGGCTCAAAACAAATTAGGGTTGATTGTAAAACTCTGTATTCAGTATTCACGAAACTAAGGAGGTTATTGATGTATAAGTATATTATAAGCCGATTGCTATTATTGATTCCAATAATGCTTGCCGTATCATTTATTGTCTTTTTTATAGTAGATTTGGCTCCGGGAGATGTTGTCGACATACTTGCGGGTACGGAGATGTCTGAAGCTGATATTGCGAGAATACGTGAAGAACTGGGATTAAATGATCCGCTCTTAACCAGATACTTTAGGTATATGGCAGGCTTAGTTCGAGGAGATTTGGGAATATCTTTTGTTACTAACAGAGATGTTTTCGAAGTATATATGCTTCGATTGCCTGCAACTTTGCAATTAGCAACTTCAGGTACTGTGGTTGCATTATTGATAGCTATTCCTCTGGGTATAAATGCTGCAGTACATCAGAATACATGGCGTGACAGCGGCAGTATGGTTGTTGGACTTCTGGGTTTGTCCATACCAACCTTTTGGCTCGGTTTACTTATGATAATTATCTTCTCTCTAAAGCTGGGATGGTTCCCATCAATCGGGAATGATACGCCTCTAAGTATCATATTACCCGCTATTACGGTTGGTTCAGGTCAGGCTGCACTTACTATGCGTACAACCCGGTCTTCTATGCTGGAGGTGATACGTCAGGACTATTTGCGTACAGCCCGAGCAAAAGGAGTAAGTGAAAAGGTGGTAATTCGCAAGCATGCATTCAAAAATGCACTTATTCCGATTTTAACGGTAATTGGTACACAATTTGGTGTTGCCCTTGGCGGTGCAGTTATGACAGAAACTGTGTTCGCATGGCCGGGTGTAGGCAGGCTTATTATTGATTCCATAAATAACCGCGATACGCAAATGGTCACAGGTGCAATAATCATGACTACGATGCTTTCCAGTGTTGTTATTCTGTTAATTGACATTGCATATGCATTTGTTGACCCTCGTATCAAGGCAAGATACTCGAAGTGAGGTGTAATTATTGGAAAAAACAAATATAGTACCCGAAACAGTTTTAACTGCATCCAAATTATATAAAAAGCGCAGTCAACTTGCAGATATATGGCACAATTTTAAAAAAAATAAAGGTGCAGTTCTCGGATTGATTATTCTTGGAATAATTGCAGTCATGGCAATTGTATCCGGCTTTGTGCTTGATTATGATACTCAGATTGTACGTCAGGTTGTACGAGAACGACTGCAGGGTCCCTCATTGAAA
Source organism: Bacillota bacterium (assembly GCA_022706865.1). Next base: position 20,174 of record JAKJBT010000015.1, on the reverse strand, counting down.
CATTTTTTTGGAACAGATCAATACGGTCGTGATATTTTTCTGCGTATTCTATATGGAGCAAGATATTCATTAACTATAGGCATCGTCGCTGTAATGGTGTCTTTAGCTATTGGCGGCGTATTTGGCATTATTGCCGGATATTTTGGTGGTGTGATTGAGAATGCAATTATGAGAACTTGTGACATTTTTTCTTCAATACCTTCGATTTTGCTTGCCATATGTATTTCAACAGCATTTGGAGCTTCCATTTTTATTTTGATGATTTCAGTCGGGGTTGTCAGTGTTCCGGCATTTGCGCGAGTAGCACGTGCATCAGTCATGACAGTTCGTGACCAGGAATATATTGAAGCTGCATATGCATCAGGTGCAAGCAGGCTTCGTATTATGTTTTCTCATATTCTTCCCAATTCTTTGGCACCAATTATGGTACAGGTCACAATGCGTGTCGGTTCTGCAATTATCACAGCATCATCGTTAAGCTTTCTTGGCCTTGGTATCCCGGCACCGGCGCCTGAATGGGGCAGTATGCTTGCTGAAGGCAGATCATTCATACGTGATTACAGCTATATGACAATGTTCCCGGGTCTTGCGATTGTGATTACAGTACTATCAATTAACTTAATCGGGGATGGTCTCCGCGATGCATTGGATCCAAAACTCAAGAGATAGAAAGGATGAACTATGAACAATAAAAATTTAATTCTCAATATAGAAAATCTTGTTGTTCACTATGAAACTGAAAACGGTACTGTAAAAGCCGTAAACGGTATCGACTTAAAACTCAATAAAAAGCGGGCTATCGGTTTGGTTGGTGAGACAGGTGCAGGAAAGACAACTACTGCTCTTGCGATGCTTCGCCTGGTTCCTGACCCTCCGGGGGTCATAAAGAGCGGGGTAATTGAACTTGATGGTGAAAATATACTTGAGAAAAGCATTAAGGAATTGGAAAAGATTCGAGGAAAGGATATTTCAATGATATTTCAGGATCCTATGACAGCACTGAATCCGGTTTTTACTGTAGGTGAGCAGATTGCAGAGAGTATTATACTTCACGAGAAAGTGTCAACTGCTGAAGCAAATACGCGTGCAAAGGAAATGCTGGAAATGGTAGGCATTCCGGGGCACAGAGCAAAGGATTATCCTCATCAGTTTTCAGGAGGTATGAAACAGCGTGTAGTAATTGCAATAGCTCTTGCATGCCATACCAAACTGCTGATTGCAGACGAACCCACTACTGCGCTGGATGTTACGATACAGGCACAGGTCTTGGAATTGATGAACAAATTAAAGGAAGAGTATCAAACCTCGCTTATAATGATAACACATGATTTAGGCATAGTAGCTGAGGTTTGCGATGAGGTTGCAGTAATGTATGCAGGCAGGATTATAGAACAGGGAACACTCAGGGATGTGTTCAACAAGACTAAGCATCCTTATACAGAAGGTCTGTTCAATTCTTTGCCTAATGTAAACAATCGCAAAGCAAAACTACAACCTATACCCGGACTCATGCCGGATCCTACTGATCTGCCTGTGGGATGCTCGTTTTCACCCAGATGCCCATATGCAAATGATAACTGCCGTGAGAATAAACCAATTCCCAGATGGATCAGCGATACACATATGGTAGAATGCTCAGCTTATGATGATCCGACATTCCATATTGCGAGGGGGGAAAAGTAGTGTCAAAAAACCTAATTGAAGTAAAGAATCTGAAAAAAATTTTTAAAACTTCCCATGGCATGCTTCATGCGGTGGATGGTGTAAGTTTCACTATTGAAGAAGGCAAAACCCTTGGTGTAGTTGGTGAGTCCGGGTGCGGAAAATCCACTACCGGCAGATGTATACTCCGACTAATTGAGCCCTCTTCCGGTGAAGTATATTTTGATGGGCATGATGTACTTAGTTTTAATAATAAGGAGCTGCAAAAGGCAAGAAAGGAAATGCAGATAATTTTTCAGGATCCATTTTCTTCTCTGGATCCTCGAAAGACAATAAACCAGATTATCAGTGAGCCTATTATAATACATAATCTTATTCCCAATAAGAATGACAGAGAAAATCGTGTTCTGGAACTTATGGAGACAGTTGGCCTTGCTGAAAGACTCATTAACACTTACCCCCACGAGTTGGATGGTGGACGAAGACAACGTATTGGTATAGCCCGTGCACTTGCAGTAAATCCAAAATTCATTGTTTGTGATGAACCGGTGTCTGCATTGGATGTTTCCATACAGGCACAGATACTTAATCTGCTGAAAGAGTTACAGGAAAAGCTAGGTCTTACATATATGTTTATTACACATGATCTTTCCGTGGTTAACCATTTCTCAGACCATATTGCAGTTATGTATATGGGTATGATTGTTGAGAAGGCACCTGCAGAAGAATTGTTTACACAACCTCTGCATCCATATACACAGGCATTGCTTTCTGCGATACCCGTGCCGGATCTGAGCGAACGTAAGAATCGGATAATTCTTAAGGGGGAAGTTACATCTCCAATCGCCCTACCGGAAGAGTGCAGATTCGTAAATCGTTGTCTATATGCATGTGATTCTTGTAAGGATCATATACCTGTGCTCCGGGAGATTTACCCTGATCACTATGTAGCATGTGACTTTCCACTGGAAAGAAAAGGAGTAGAATAATGTTAGTATTAAAAAATGGAACATTAATGACCATGTGCAGTAAGACATTTAAAGGTGACATTGCTGTTAAAGAAGGTAAAATAGCTGCTGTTGATTATGGATTGCCTACAGAAAATGCTCAGGTTCGTGATGTCTCAGGCTGCTATATTATGCCCGGAATAATTGATGCACATAGTCATATCGGTCTACAGGAGAGTGGTACACGTGAAACGGATCATAACGAGAAAGCAAATCCAATTTCACCGCAGATGCGCGCAATAGATGCCATTAACCCCCAGGATATAGCCTTTTCGGAATCCCGAGAAGTCGGAATAACTACCTGCGCAACCGGGCCGGGCAGCATTAATCTGATAGGTGGAACCTTTGCTGCGGTCAAAACTTATGGCAATACTGTAGAGAACATGCTACTTAAGCATCCCGTTGCAATGAAAGCAGCTTTAGGTGAAAACCCCAAGTTCCGCTATACAGAGATGGGCATTTCTCCGAAATCCCGCCTTGCTTCTGCTGCAATTATTCGTGCTGCGTTAGCTGCTGCCGTGGAATATGACAGAAAGGCAGAACTATATGATAGCGATTATTTACAAATGCCGGATAGAAACCTTGGATTGGAGGCACTGCTGCCTGTAATTCGAGGTGATTTGCCTCTCAAGATTCATGTACACCGTGCGGATGATATTGCTACAGCTATTCGTATAGCAGAGGAGTTCAATATACATTTTACTCTGGATCATTGTTCAGAGGGTTTTATGATAACGGATCGGCTGCTAAGTGCATTGAGCAAGAGATGTGACGGTATTATAATAGGTCCGTTAATGAATTATAAAAGAAAATTGGAGTGCAGTAAAAAGCAGGGTGTTAAGCTCCCAAAACTTTTGCATGACGCAGGTATAGAGTTTGCAATTTGTACAGATTTTCCGGAAATGATACCTGTTTGTATGATGCCTCAAATTGCACTTTCAGTTACGGAAGGTTTGCCTGAAGATACAGCACTTAAAGCGGTTACTATTACGGCGGCACGAATTTTAGGCATATCTGACCGAGTTGGAAGTCTTGAAGTAGGAAAGGATGCTGATATAGCAGTTTTTTCCGGTCACCCGCTGGATTATCGTTCTGTATGTCTGATGACATTGATAAACGGAAAAATTGTATACGAAAGGAAATGAAAAATAATATGAGTAAGAATGCAATTAAATTTACTTACTTGTCACAAGAGGAACTTATTGAAGCCGGTGCATTTAATTTAAAAATGGCTATTGAAGCATTGCATCAGGGACTAGTCAAGTTCAAGGATGAACAAATTCTTTTTCCCGAAAAGATTGTACAGATATTTAACGAGGAAACACAGGAAAGGATAAACTGTCTTCCTGCAACGCTTTTAGATGAAAAAATCTGCGGTGTTAAATGGGTATCTTGCTTCCCCCCTAATCCTATCAGATTCGGAACGCAAAATCTGTCTGCAATAATAGTTCTATCAAATATTATTAATGGTTATCCTGTCTGTGTCATGGACGGCACCCTATGTTCAAATATGCGCGTTGCAGCAATGGGTGCAACTGCAGCGGATAAACTTGCCAGGGAAGATGCAGAAAGTATTGGATTCATTGGTGCCGGTGAGCAGGCAAAGATGCATCTTATTGGAATGAAAGCTGTGCGTCCGGGTTTAAAGGTTTGCCGGGTCGCTTCAAAATATGCCGAAGAAGAACATGGTTTCATTTCCGGCTTGCAAAGGATAATTCCGGATATGGAATTTGTTGCTTGTGATACGGTACTGGAAAAAGCTATTCGTGATTCTGACATCATTGTTACTGCAACCAGTGCACAAGCACCGCTCCTTAAAGCGGACTGGATCAAGAAGGGTGCATTTTACAGCCATGTAGGAGGCTGGGAAGATGAGTACAAAGTTGTACAAATGGCAGATAAGATTGTATGTGACGATTGGAATACGGTAAAGCATAGAACTCAGACGGTAAGCCGATGCTATAAGGATGGTATTATTAATGATTCAAATATCTATGCCAACATAATAGATATTATAGATGGTACAAAGATGGGAAGAGAAAATGATGATGAATTTATCTATTTTAATGCCGTTGGCTTAGCTTATGCAGATATTTCCATAGCATATTCCATGTATAGACATGCTGTGAATCAAGGCTTTGGAAGGGAACTTGCCCTTCAGGAAACAATGATTTTCGATAAGAACCTGGCAGGGAAAATCGTTTTCTGATCTATACCTGTAAATTGCATATATGAAACCGCAGCTTGACTTCTAAAGTGCACTTTACTATAATAAGTACGAAACAAAGAAAGGCAAGGTATAGAAAACATGAGGAGATTATTCTAATCAGGAGCAACTAAACATTTAGCGGATTCATCCTTATATAAGGGTTTGTTCTGCTATTCATTCAGTTCCGGTTGGGATACATGATCCTATGTTTATTATATATAACAGTATGTTTGCTGCCATAGACGTTTATTAACCCAGGCATGCTTTTTATTGCTATGTATCCTCTCCGGAAAGCAGGAGGGGATTTTTTTATTGTATAAGCAAGTGTAACGGATTATACAATAGGGGATGCAAGGGGGAGAATTTTATGCTTTTATTAGAAGTCAACAATATAAAAAAATATTACGCCGACAGGCTTATACTAGACATAAAAGATTTTAAGGCATATTACGGAGAAAAAATAGGAATTGTGGGAGCAAACGGCGCCGGCAAGACAACGCTCCTTGATATAATCGCAGGTAGGAATATTCCGGAGGAAGGCAGTATCAAGCTTTATGGTGAGATATCATATATAACACAGCTTGATATGGAGGCAGCCTCAGAGGTAGACAACCGTATGGCAAAGGAATTTGAATTGTATTTCAACAGCCTTGATACGGCAAGCGGAGGAGAAAAGACAAGATTCAAGATTGCCGAAAGCCTTTCGGAAAGCAGCAGTATACTGCTCGCTGACGAGCCTACTTCAAATTTGGATATACAGGGGATAGAACTTCTTGAAAAAAAGCTGGCAGGCTACAAGGGGTTGATATTGATCGTATCCCATGACAGAGAGCTTTTGGATAAACTTTGCAGTAAGATAGTCGAGATAGAAGACGGAGAACTGAAGCAGTACAGCGGAAGTTACTCTCAATACAAGCTGCAGAAGGATATGGAGTTTGAAAGGAGCCAATTTGAATATAAGCAGTACTTGGATAATAAGAGGGCATTGGAAGAGGCTATCAAAGAGAAGAAGAACAGAGCGACATCCATGAAAAAAGCACCTTCCCGTATGGGAAACTCGGAGGCGCGCCTTCATAAGACAGGGAATCAGAAGGCTAAAGCGAATATAGACAAAGCAATTAAAGCAATGGAAACAAGGATAAGCAAGCTTGAGAAAAAGGAAAAACCAAAGGAGCAGCAGAATGTAATAGTTGATATTCAAAGTGCAGTAAAACCGGTAAGCAGGGTGCTGATATCGGGAAAGGGCATATCAAAAGCCTTTGGTTCAAAGGAACTGTTTAAGGATGCGGAGTTTGAAATCATAAACGGTTCTAAAACTGCTCTCTTAGGGGGAAATGGTACAGGAAAATCTACTCTTCTAGAGATGATAATGAAGAGTGATAAGTCTATTAAGCTTGCCAATGGTGTAAAACTCGGGTATTTCAGTCAGGGAACGGATATTCTCAAGGATGATGAAACAATACTTGAAAATGTGATGAAAGAAAGCATATATCCGGAACACTTTGTAAGGACGATACTTGCAAGGCTGCTCTTCAGAAGGGATGATGTGCATAAAAAGGCAGGTAAGCTTAGCGGGGGAGAAAGGGTACGAACCTGCTTTGCAAAAATATTCTGTTCTGATGCAAATGTCATTGTTCTTGACGAGCCTACCAACTATCTTGACATAAGCTCTATGGAAGCGGTGGAAAATGCAATGAGGCTTCATGAGGGCACTATCCTTTTTGCATCTCATGACAGGAAGCTTATCAGCAGTACCGCTGACAGGATAATATTCATTGAGGACAGCAGATTGAATACCTTTGAAGGAAGCTACGGCGAGTATGTCGAATACAGGAAGCGTTCCGCTGATTCAGTTGAAACTGAAAGGAAGAGGCAGAAACTGCTTCTTGATACCAGGCTTTCGGAGATACTGAGCAGGCTGTCCATGCCCGGAAAAGACGATGATGTAGAACAGCTCGACATGGAATATAAAAAGATACTGGTTGAAATAAGACAGCTGGAATCCGGCAAAATATAAACAAAAAGCGGGAAGCATGTCAAATTTATAAACAAGTTTCCTGCTTTTACTTGTTTTCATGTATAATTGAATTAGATTGTATTGGAGGTTGTACAGATGAAAAAAGTATCGAAGATTCTAGCGATTAACCCGGGTTCCACATCAACCAAGATCGCTCTGTTTGAGGATGAGGCTCCTATTTTTACAAAGAGCTTGACACATTCAGCCGATGAAATAAAAAAATATGATAAGATAAGTGACCAATATGATTTCCGAAAAAAAGTGATCTTGGATGCGGTAAAGGAATCCGGGACAGATCTATCCGAAATAGATGTTATCGTAGGCAGGGGAGGGAATATGAAGCCCGTACAAGGGGGCGTATATGAGATAAATGAAGCAATGGTTGAGGATCTAAGGGCTGGTGTGATGGGGCAGCATGCGTCAAACCTTGGAGGTATAATAGCTTACTTTATTGCGGCAGAATTAGGTATTCATTCATATGTCGTAGATCCTGCGGTTGTTGATGAACTTGAGGAATATGCAAGGATTTCGGGAATGCCGGACATAGTGAGAAAATCCAAGGACCATCCCCTTAATCAGAAGGCTGCAGCCAGGATGGCAGCAAAAGAACTGGGAGGAAATTATACAGATTACAATTTTGTTGTTGCCCATTTGGGGGGCGGGATCTCGGTAGGGGCACACAAAAAAGGCAAAATAGTGGATGTCAATGATGCCCTGGACGGAGACGGACCTTTCTCTCCCGAAAGATCAGGCGGGGTTCCTGTAGGTTCTTTAGTGGATATGTGTTTTTCGGGGAAATACACAAAGGATGAAATAAAGAAAAAGATTACGGGCAGCGGCGGACTTGTTGCATATTTAGGTACCAATGACGGCAGGGAGGTTCAAAGGATGATAAAGGCGGGGGATAAATATGCAAAGCTTATATATGAAACCATGGCGTACCAGATTTCAAAGGAAATCGGAGCCGCATCGACAGTACTGAAGGGAGACGTAGATACTATAATCCTGACAGGCGGAATAGCCTATGATACGGAATTTGTTTCATGGATAAAAGAAAGAGTAGCATTTATTGCTCCGGTCAAGGTATATCCGGGAGAGAATGAAATGAAAGCAATGGTTCAGGGGGTGTTAAGGGTTTTAAAGGGTGAGGAGCAGCTAAAATCATATAATTGAGAGGTGGAGAGGCAGGAATATTTATCTGCAATCGAAAAATTTCAGCTGATGCGTTATAATTGACTTAGATTTTGTCTTACGGATGGAGGTAATAGTTTGGATGTAGCAGTTTCACTTATTGGCACATTTATGCTTCTCATGCTTAGTGTATATAGGGGAATAAACATTTTATATCCTTTATTTATAGGACTTTTAATATTTATTGCAGTTGCATATAAAAGAGGTTATAAGCCAAAAGAGCTTATAAGCATGATTATGAAAGGTATAAGAAAGTCGGTGCTTATAATAAGCATAATGATGCTTATTGGTGCCATTATGTCTGTTTGGAGAGCTTCCGGAACGGTTGCATATGTAGTATATTACGGGATAAGGTTCGTTGATCCGAATCTTTTTATACTATATGCTTTTTTGATTTGCTGCGCTGTTTCTTTTTTGCTGGGTACTTCCTTTGGAACGGTTGGTACTATAGGCACGATACTTATGGTAATGGTAAAGGGCGGGGATATAAATATCAATATCGTTGCAGGGGCGATAATGTCAGGTATATACTTTGGAGACAGATGTTCCCCTATGTCTTCCAGTGCAAACCTGGTAACTGTTCTTACAGAGACAGACCTTTATACGAATATTAAAAATATGTTGAGAACAACTGCAGTACCATTTATAATTGCTTCAATTATATACGGGGTGCTGTCATTTCAGAATCCCCTGCAGCTTGGAGAAAACCGGATAATAGAAGGGATAGTACAAACATACAATTTGAACTGGGTAGTATCTTTGCCGGCAATAATAATACTGGTATTAGCCCTTTTTAAGGTAGATATAAAGATCTCCATGGCTGTAAGTACATTGTGCGGAGCTGCTGTTGCGGTATTTGCTCAAAAGGAGGCAATAGGGGATGTGCTGAAATATATTATTATGGGCTACAGCAGACCGGAGCAAAGCTTTTTGGGAGATATCATGGCCGGAGGCGGCATTATCTCAATGATCAATGTAGTGCTGATTGTGCTGATAGCCTTTTCACTATCCGGAGTACTTGAAGGAGCATCCTTGCTGAAATTTGCTGAAGGCTTGATTTCAAAACTTGGGAAAAAAGTCGGCATATTTGCTGTTGTCATATTAACCAGTATTATAACGGGGGCTTTCGGCGGCAGCCAAACCTTAGCCGTGATGCTGACATATCAATTGGTTAGAAATATGTATGATTCCGCAGGCATAGATAAATATGAGCTTGCAGTGGATCTTGAAAACACAGCAATAGTGATGTCGCCACTTATTCCGTGGAATATTGCCGGGGCGGTACCTGCTGCCGCATTGACTGCAGACAACAGTTATGTCTTGTATTCGTTTTATTTATATTTAATACCTTTAGTAAATCTGGTTATGAAAAAATTCAAGTTTAATAGACGGCAAAAAATGGCTTAATTAATTTTTTGAACATGGGAGAACATATAATGGATGTTATATTAAACGCGCTTCAATCTGTATTAAGTATGGTAGTGCTGACTATGCTGGGATGGTTACTTGCACGGAAGGGTTTCTTTGGCGAGGGTGCGGCTGAACTTTTCTCAAGGCTGGTGATAAATATATCACTGCCGGCTATGATGGTTTCCAATATAATTTCTTTATTCGACAGGGAAAAACTCTATAGTGCGGGCATAGGTGCAATAATACCTTTTGCTTCAATGATCATTTGTTATGGAGTGGCAGTGGTTATATCGGAAATAATAAAGGTCAAACCTGAGAGAAAGGGAATTTTTCGGGCAATGTTCTTTGCCTCCAATACTATATTTGTGGGGCTGCCTGTGAATTTGGCGCTTTTCGGAGAGCAAAGCGTACCATATGTTCTGTTTTATTATGTCGCGAATACAACAACTTTCTGGACATTAGGCATACATAGCATAAGCAAAGACAAAGGGGGGAGCAGGGAGGCCATATTCAGCATCAATACAGTGAAGAGGATATTTTCTCCGCCTTTTTTGGGATTTTTGACAGGGATGCTGCTTGTAATGTTAAGAATCAAACTCCCGGGTTTCATACTTGACAGCTGCAGATATTTAGGGCAGATAACAACTCCGCTGTCGCTGCTGTTTATTGGAATAAGCTTCAGTGTTATCAATATTAAGGATATTAAATTTGACAAGGATACGGCGGCTTTGCTGTTGGGCAGGTTTGTAATTTCGCCGCTGATGGTTTATACCCTGACCCTTGTTATTCCAATTCCAAGCTTAATGACCAAAGTGTTTGTAATACAATCCGCCATGCCCGTTATCACACAGTCTGCAATAGTAGCCGCTGCTTTCGGCGGGGATCAATATTATGCAACATATATGGTTACAATAACCTCAATTCTGAGCGTGGTCTTCATCCCTTTGTATATGCTATTATTGAGCGGGATATAAAAGTGTTATAGAAAGGTTGATTTTATTGATTCGAAGAGTCAAGCAGAAAAGCACAATTGTAATAATTATAGCGATATTTATATTGATTACCGGAGGCTGTTCCGTAAAGCAGGAGAGCTCGAATGTACAGGTTCCTGCTGCTGTGCCTCCCCCAACAGCTAAGGGAGCGGATGTCAATCAGTATATTATAGATGCGGTTCTTGATACGGCTGATAAGGTGCTGACAGCAGAGCAGCAGGTTATATATGTGAATAACGATGATGTGGAACTTTCAGAGCTGTATTTTCATATATACACCAATGCATTCAGGAAGCAGGAGACAGCTCCGTTCCTCTTTGATGATTTTTCCAGGGCCTATTCCAGGGGTTTTAAGCCGGGATATACAGAAATTGAGGCCATTGAGCTTTCAAAGGGGCAGAGCCGGAAGGCCCTTGAATACAGCCTTCAGGGAGTCGGGGAAACAATACTGAAAATCAAACTCCCTGAGCCTCTGAAACCGGAGGACAGCATAAATCTCCGGTTTAAGTATAAGGTTATCATTCCCCCTGCAGGAGAAAGGTTCGGCTATGGAGATTCCAATATAAACATGGGGAATTGGTATCCGGTGGCGGCTGTATATGATGATGAAGGATGGAATCTGGATAAATACTATTCTATAGGAGATCCCTTCTACAGTGACGTTTCAGATTACACTGTGAATATAAAGGCACCTGAGGAGTATATCATAGCAGCTTCCGGTTCCCTGGCGGAAGAAAGAATTGAAGGCGGATATAAAAATTGGAAGTTCCAGGGATCCAAAATGAGGGATTTTGCATTTGTCGCAAGTAACAGTTTCCGGGTAACTGAGGATAAAGTCGGAAATACTGTAGTCAAGTCATACTACTATAAAGGCCATGAAAAGAGAGGAAAGGAAGCTCTGGATATAGGGAAGAGGTCCATAGAGATTTTTAACAGCGCCTATGGTGAGTACCCTTATCCGACATACTCTATTGTTGAGACGGAATTCCCCAGCGGTATGGAGTATCCCGGACTTGTATATATAAGCACAAAGTATTATGATAATGATTCCAATGCTAATATTTTTATGTATACCACAGTTCATGAGACAGCTCACCAGTGGTGGTATGGGGTTGTCGGCAACGACCAGATTGATGAAGCATGGCTGGATGAAGGCTTTGCCACCTACTCCGAGGGTATATTTACAGAAATGGAATATGGTGAGGGTAATGGCGATTTATATTATAAATACCTGGAGGAGAGCGCAAAGGAAGATATCAGATCAAAGGCCTATGATGGTGTGATACTTAAACCTCTGAGCAGATATGAGAATTGGAATGACTACGGTCCTGCGGTATATACAGGCGGAGCCGCGCTGTTGAATGAGATTCGGAAGCAGGTAGGAGACCAGGCCTTCTTTATTATAATGCAGGCTTATTATGATGAATATTCCTTCAAAAATGCAACTACCGAAGACTTTTTAAGAATATGTGAGGAAGTCGGCAATACTGAATTTGACGATCTCTTCCATAAACATCTCAGCAGCGTGAAATAGGAAAAAATGTGATAAGTAATAACAAAGTTCCTGTGGATTTCAGACAAATCCGCAGGACTTTTTTTGAAGTAAAAAGTGTAGAGCATAAGTCTATATTTATAACGAAGCGGAAAAATGTCTTCCAGCAGGCTTTGAGCATATCTTCTCTTATTGAAATCCTGCTTTAAATTTCCGAAATATTTGAGACTTTTTCCTGTGGTATCCGTAGTATACTATAGAGACCGCAAGAATGAAAAGTAATTTATTGATTGCATAATAAACAGATCGGAGGGATAGGTTGAAATGATAAAACGGAAGGTAGGCAGCATAACCCTGGCCGTAGGACTCATTACTGTAGGTGCACTGCTGTTTGCACAAAATTTTATGGATATACCCGTAAAGGACATATATAAATACTGGCCGGTGCTTCTCATCGGATTAGGCTTGGAAATGATACTATATATGCTGTTATACGGAAGGAGCAATACAGAAGTCAAGCTCAGCATTGATGGGTTGTGCATAGTTTTTATAATAATCCTGGGAATTATATCCAATGGAATCAGGTTTTTCGATGTTGATATTCCGGGGCGCCATTACTTCAGATTCAACGGAAGCTCCTTATTTGAAGGCTTTAATTATAGGACGGAAATCAGCGAAAAATTGATCAAGGATAATATATCCGACGGCTATAATGTTAAGACCCTAAAAGTAACCAATGATTTCGGCGAAATAAAGGTTCTGCCTTCCGATGGAAATACCATCAGGCTGGAAGCAGATATAACAGTTAAGTGCAATGATGAGAGCAAGGCAAGGGAATATGCAAGAAATTCCGTTGAGATAATTGAGGGAGAAGTAACGGAGCTTTATCCCAAAACCCCGTACAACTGGGTCAAAGGTGATCATGCAAGGGCCCAGATTGACTTTGTGGTATATGTGCCCAAGGGAATAAGCCTGGAAGCCCGCGGGAGCTTTGGAGATATAAGAGCAGAAGGAATAGAGGGAGAATGCAGAATTGAGAACAAGAATGGTGAAATAATAGCTTCAAACATAAGCGGAGATGCGGACATTGACAATTCCTTCGGAGATATCGAAGTGAACAACATCGGAGGAAAGGCGGATATATCCAATAATAATGGGGAGATATCAGCAGATAATATTGGCGGTTCTGCTGTAATTGAGAATCATTTTGGGGATATTGAAGCGGAAAGAGTCGGCGGAGATTTGAAGGTAGTAAACAACAACGGAAGGATATACGTCAAAGAAGTGAGAGGTAAAGCTGACCTGGTTAATGCTTTTGGAGATATAGGCATAAACAGGGTCGACGGCGGCATTACAGTGGAAAACAAGAACGGAAGGATTGAAGCAGAGGATGTAGCCGGAAATGCACAGATAAAAAACGCCTTTGGGGATATTTATTACAAATCGGCAAGTGCAGATAACGGAGATATATATGCCAGTACAAAATTCGGAAGCATTGATTGCGATAAGCCCCTGCAGATTAAAAAGGAAGGTCAGGACACCGTCGCGCAGGGAAGGCTGGGAACGGGGCAATACAAGATAGAGCTTGAAACTAAGAATGGGAGTATTACTATAAAATAAGGCTCGGAAAATGAGCCTTTATTATTTTATAGGGCTACGGTAAGTTGAGCATAATAAAAATGATGCGTCGTATCTGAAGTGTGCATAACCCTCCGCAAGAGACAGTATAGTATATCGAGGCACACGGATTATGATTTTGACAGGCCTATACTGATATGCCCCTGGAAAAGTTCTGACGGTGTCAAAAGGCCCTCCATGACCCGAGACACCTAAGCCGGCCTCCATGCCGGCTTCACGAACTTTTTGCCAAAGCCATATCAGAGGCCTGTTGCCAAAATGCATAAAAGTGTGCCCTGCTATACTATACAAGCTCTTGCTTGGTTATGCAAACTATAGCTATGTCGCATTCTTTTTCTATTATGCTATAATAATTTTAGTTGAAGTAAAATATCAAAAATTTTGATCCGGAGGGCATATGTACAAGGATATAAAGGCTGTTATATTTGATGTGGACGGTACACTGATTGATTCCATGTGGATATGGAAGCAGGTGGATATTGAATTCCTGGGGAAAAGGGGGATTGCACTTCCCGAAAGGCTGCAAATGGAGATAGAAGGAATGAGCTATTCCGAAACTGCGGTTTATTTCAAGGAGAGGTTCAACCTTCCCGAATCCCTTGAGGAGATAAAGGAAGAATGGCGGCTTATGGCAGAGGACTATTACAAATGTCATATCCAGTTGAAAAGCGGTGCAAAGGAGTTCTTAAAGCTGCTTTATGATAAGGGTTTGACATTAGGCATAGCTACCAGCAATTCCAGGGAGCTTGTAGACTGTATGCTTGCGAATCACGGGATAAGAAAGTACTTTTCCAATATCAGAACTTCCTGTGAGGTTGAGAAAGGAAAGCCGTATCCCGATGTATACCTGAAGGTGGCTGAGGATATGGGAATTGATCCATGCCATTGCCTTGTATTCGAGGATACCCTTTCCGGGGTAATGGCAGCAAAGTCGGCGGGAATGAGGGTATTTGCCATGGCAGATGAAATATCCCTCGAGTCAAAGGATAAACTGATAGAGTTGGCAGAAGGATATATCCACAGTTTTAATGAAGTAATGGGGTATTTCGCATGAAAGAACAATAATTTGTTCTTTTTTTGCGCCTTTGAAGTATTGATAGAAGTTGATTCGTATTAATACATAGATGGGCAGGGAAAGGAAGGTGATGGGTATTGCGGGACGAAGAAGTGGTTTCGTACATAGTAAAAGGCAAGACTGAGTTATTCTCCGTGATAATTGACAGATACCAATCAAAGGTATTTTCCACCGCCTTTCACTATACCCATGACCACGAGGAAGCAAGGGATTTGACACAGGAAATATTCATAAAGCCTTACAACAATCTGCAGAAATACAAGGGCAAAGCCTCTTTCTCCACCTGGCTTTACAGAATTGCAGTGAACCGGTGTATCGACTGGGCAAGGAAAAAGAAGCTGCAAACGGTATCAGCCATCTGCGACGGCAGCGAAGAGGAGCTGGATATTTACGATACTATAGCAGACAGCGGCGGAGGGCCTGAAGAAGACTTGATAAAGCAGGAGAATGCAGTTTACCTGAGAAAGCTTGTGGAAAGCCTTCCGGAAATTTATAAGACCGTAATCATACTATATTATTTTGAAGACTTCAGTCCTCAGGAAATATCGGAAATAGTCGGAGTCCCCAAACGTACCATAGAGACCAGGCTTTTCAGGGGAAAGAACCTGTTGAAGCTTAGAACGGAAGAGTTGATTTGTGGAGGTGAACAAAATGTGCTGCTATGAAAATAGAGGAATGCTTCATGAATATGCGGCGGGAAAGCTTAGCGAACTGGAAAGCTATGCTGTGGCAAGGCACCTTAAGTCCTGCGACAGATGCAGAAGAGAACTGGCGGAAATTAAGGCGCTGAAAGTATTCCTGAAGTCAGGTTTTCAGGAAAGTATCATACCATCCATGGATTTGAAATCCTCCATTATGTCCTCTATAGATCTCAAGAGGTACAAAAAATCATACAGGAATACCCTGGGGGAAATGGCCAACCTGGGAATGAGCCTTGTTGCAGCAGGTTTGATACTCTTGATTCTGAGTACAGCTCCAAAAGATGGCCTGGTACGTGTACAGAATGAGTTGTATAATACCGGGGGAAACATCACCCAGAGGATCTCTCAACCCTTCAGCTCAATAAATGAGCGAATAGACAAGCTGACAAACAGTATTACTCAGCTGGACGGGATTATGGGCAGGATAGAAAGAGAAAAAGAGGGAGGAAAATAAAATGAATTGTAAATATCATAAAAATTCGGAAGCGAAGTTCATCTGCGATAAATGCAAACAGCCGATTTGCGAGGAATGCTCAGTTGATATAAACGGAAATAAGATATGCAGCAGCTGCATTCAAAAGTCGCTGTTCTCAGAAAACAGGCAGTATCAAAAGCCCGGCTTCTTTGAAAATCTTGCATTTTTCTGTTTTGCTGTAGTTCCCGGAGCAGCTCAAATGTATATGGGCCTTTTCAAGAGAGGTTTTCAGCTGATGTTCGGTTTCATTTCGGCTATTGTACTGTTCAGTTACTTGAATACTGAAGGAATGATGCTGCTTGTAATAATACCAACGTGGTTTTTCAGCTTTTTCGACAGCTATGCCATGAGAAGAAGGATCAGAAAAGGAGAAGAAGTAGAAGACAGTGTTATATTTGATTATAACATACTTATAGAGAACAAAAGGATTGTAGGTATGGTAATGCTGTTCCTCGGAATTCTGGGAGTAGTAAATGCCTTTGGACGCTCAGTCTTTCAACTCGTCTTTGGAGGGGATCTCTATTGGTCAATTAGAAGAAGCATAATGCCTATTGCATTGATAGGAGCAGGAGTTTATATGCTTTCGAAATCAAAGAAGAAGGAAGAAGTAAAAAACACTGAGGACATTATAGAAATTGAAGAAGAGAATGAAGAAGAAAATGAAGAAGAAATTGAAGCAGCAGAATAAAACGGCAGACAGATTTTATATAAGTCTGATATAATATATATTAGGATGAAACTCGTAAAATTAAATATTTTGCGGGTTTTTTTCAATAGACGCCGTCAGAAAAGAGGTGGATTTTATGAATTTAATTATTGAAAAAGATGCCATAGCTTATATAAAAAAACATACCAAAGATAGCGCAGTGACCCTATATATACATGCAGCAGGCGGCGGCTGATGTTCAATACATGCTCCGACAGTTCAGTTGGGGAAGCCGGACAAAACCGAAAACTTTGATTTGTATAGTGTTGATGGAGTTGACGCATATATAAAAAAGGGAACCAGGGTTCTCAACGATCAGATTCATATTTTTTTGAGAAAGTTTTTATGGATAAAGGATTTGGCAGTTGACGGAATACGTGTCGATTACTAATAGCCTTTTTTATACATTGACTTATAATGGGCATTTAATTATAATGGAAAATGAACTTCAAAATCAATAATGCGCCCGTAGCTCAGCTGGATAGAGTGGATGACTACGAATCATCAGGTCGCAGGTTCGACTCCTGTCGGGCGCACCATATTTTCCGATTATTAGAAACCTTGAGAAATCAAGGTTTTTGTTTTATACTTAAATTAAACCTCAGTTTATAAAATTAGGACACACAGTCTTCCAGACTTTTCTCAGATTAATCCGTATCAGTTATTGAATACTTTAGAAAGGGGTACTACGATGATCAAGAAAAATTATAAAATGATCGGCATACTGATTTGCATTGCAGCAATCGGATTCGGAGTCTTTTATTTTACCAATATCGCACCCGCCAATAAGCTTTTGTACGAAGTAAGAAATGCCGAAATAAAAGATATTGACTTGAACGAGATTGCTGACGGCAAATATACCGGAGAATTCAGCTATGGCGAAACACGCTGCATGGTTGAGGTCATAGTAAAGGATCACAGGATAGAGGCAATAAATGTTCTGGAATGCGGTACTCCTGAATATGCCAGTAAAGCTGAGGCTGTACTCGATAGTATTATTGATAAGCAGAAAACCAACGTAGATGCAGTATCAGGGGCAACTACGACAAGCAAAGCCCTGCTTAAAGCGGTTGAGTCTGCGTTAAGCAAGTAAATTTACGAATGATTGGATATGTTTTTTATGAGAGGGTTTTTTGATCTTATATTTTGCAAAGATAATTTTTTCCAATTATTATTGACTTGATAAGATAACAGCGCTATAATATGAATGAATAAAAAAATTATTCATTCGCGAAATGGAGGCAGATTATTTGACAGATAAAAAATCAGATATATTTAATGCCGGAAGAGAGTTGTTCTTCTCCAAAGGCTTCAAAGACACAAATGTTTCAGAAATAGCAAAGCTTGCCGGGATCGGAGTCGGTACCTTTTACAACTACTATTCTTCGAAAGAGGAGCTTTTTCTTGAGGTCTTCCTCAAGGAGAACGAGGATCTGAAAAAGCGCTTGTACGAATCCGTTGATTTGAATGATGATCCTGTTACCTTTGTCACAAAATTTTTGACAAAAAACATAACTGAAATGAATTCAAATCTGATACTGAAGGAATGGTACAACAGAGAGCTCTTCAGTAAATTGGAGCAGTATTTTTATGAACAGGATGGTATGAGCAGTATCGATGAATTAATGAAAAGCGGCAGGTTGGAGTTAGTGAGGCAGTGGAAAGCCGAGGGAAAAATGAGGAATGACATAGATGATGAAATGATATGCGCCATTTTTGATTCTATACCTTATATCGATATTCATAAATATGATATTGGGATTCAGTATTATCCGCAGATTATGTACTATATAACGGAATTCATAATGAAAGGTTTAACTGATTGCCAAAAAAAGGTATAAATACAGGCAATTATTTTTGCTCAAACATGAATGAATATAAAAAATATTCATTCGGACAAGGAGAGGATTAATAATGAAAAATGTAGTAATCATAGGTTCCGGCCTGGGGGGGCTTACTGCCGGCAACCTTCTCGCAAAGAAGGGACATAAAGTGACAATATTTGAAGCCCACAGCATGCCCGGGGGCTATACCGCCGGATTTTACAGGAAGGGTTATTATTTTGAGAGCGGTACTGTCAGCCTGGAAGCCTCAGCGTCGGTATTCAAGGTGATGGAGGAAATCGGAGTACTTGATAAAATAGATTTTGTAAAGCTGAAAAACCGGTTTTTCTCGGAGGATTTCGACGGAACCCCTGAGAATTTCGATGAGTATAAAAAAATGATCTACGAAGGTTTTCCATCGGATAAAGAAAAGCTGTATATGTTTTTTTCAGATATGGATAAAATAAGCGTCCTTTTTGAGGATGCTGACAAACCTATGCCCTTTCTTTATAACGGACTTGACAGGATAAAATCAATGGTGCCATACATCCTGAGCGGCCCGAAGCTGATGAGACTGGCAAAGCAGTATGGGGATATGACATCATCGGAGCTGGCAGCAAGATATTTTGATAAAGATTCCAAGCTGTTCAGGCTGTATAAAGGGTCCGGATATGCGGATGCACAGGCTTTATTTGTGGCGGGGGGATTATCAGCGATGTTCGAGGACATGTGGACCGTAAAAGACGGTATGCAGTCATGGGCTGATGTTCTCGCAGAAAATTTCAGGGAGCTGGGTGGAGACTTGAAACTGAAATCTTATGTGGATAAGATAATAACAAAAAATGGAGCAGCAGTTGGTGTCTCATGCAATAACACTGTCTATGAAGCAGATTATGTTATTTCTGCGGGGGATTATAAGAAAACCTTCCTGGAGCTTTTGGACGACAAGAGCCTTATTCCCAGGGCTATGCGGGATAAAATAGGCAGTGCTGCAGTGTCGGAGGGATTCTTCACAGTATACCTGGGATTGAACATGCCCAACGAAAAGCTTGGTGAATATATGAAAGCACCCCATGCCTTTATTTGCGACGAAAAACCGGGATGTGACATCTACAATTCCGAAGACGGTGAGTATTTCAGCAAGTCGGCTGTCTCACTTTATTCTCCGTCCATGGTTAATCCCAGACTTGCCCCTGAGGGAAAATCATCATTGATGCTTCAGACCGTCGTGCCGTACCGCTGGATGAATAATTGGGGCGGCGGAGACAGGGAAGTGTATGGACAATTAAAGGAAAAGGCAATGGATGCATTGATAGGCAGTGCATCAAGGATGATTCCCGGTCTGAAGGAGTGCATCGGGTATAAGGATGCGGCAACCCCGCTGACTTACGAAAGATTCACCCGCAATACCGACGGGGCGTCCTCTGCATGGAGCTGGAACCCCAGGAAAAAGTTCTATAACAGCCCCATGAGCTTGAAAATTGATACACCTGTGAAAAACCTTTATATAGGCTCCTGCTGGGCGATGCAGATCGGCGGCATACCCGGTGCCCTTGCAGCCGCCTACCAGTGCGCCAGCAGGATAAGCTGAGATACTCAATAAGTATCGAAGCCGGACATTGAATAATTTCATTGTCCGGTATTTTTATCTTAGAGTATAATTTTCATTGGCAAAATAAAAGGCAAAAATAAAGGGAAGAGGCAAAAACCCCTTCCCATCATACAAATCAAACTGTAGAATGTAATTGTCCAGAAAACATCGACAGGAGTGATTTG
>JAKJBT010000102.1 GCA_022706865.1 Bacillota bacterium | reverse complement strand
ATATTGCTGAGTAAGGTTGTAAAGCCGAAGCTTCTGGCAATATTTGTTGCAATAGTGTCTATCGGTATTGTGATAATAGGGTATTTATTCAATGCGGTTTCTTTTATTTTAATATAATAGAAATATTTTAAGGAGGTCAAAAAATGGTAATAAAAGTATTGGGATCAGGCTGCATGAACTGCAGGAAGCTTGAAGAAAACACAAAAGCGGCAGCGAAGGAACTGGGTATTGATGCAAAAGTTGAGAAAGTAGAAAATTTCAAAGATATATTGGCATATGGAGTAATGAAAACACCTGCACTTGTTATAAATAATAAAGTGCAGGTTATGGGCAGAGTTGCGGCCACCGAAGAGATAAAAAGGCTTCTGGTATAATTAAGCTCTATTTATCTCTGCAAACAAACTCATAATTTTGGAGGGTTGTGATAGTAGGATTGGTTCCGCATAGTGCGCAGTTGGACGACTTCTCAATATCCACCAGGGTAAAATCCATATTCAGTGCATCAAACAGAAGTATTTTATTGGCCAGGGTCCCACCGGCACCTGTCAAATGCTTAAGAGCCTCTATTGCCTGTATCATACCCATGACCCCGGGGACAGCGCCTAATACTCCTGTTTCTGAGCAGGCAGGCACAGGATTGCTGTCATTTGTTTCAGGGAAAATGCAGCGGTAGCATGGGCTTTTGTCCGGTATTATGGTTGTTGCAAGCCCGTCAAAGCGTAAGACACCGGCTTCAATCAAAGGCTTTTTCAAAAAATAGCAGGCGTCATTCAGCAGATAACGGTTGGGCAGATTGTCAAGAGCGCTTATTACTATATCATAATCAGCAATAAGTTCTTCCGCATTTTCAAATGAAAACTTCTGTTCATAGGTGCAGATTTCCAAATCAGGATTAAGCTTCTTTAAGAATGCTTCCGCAGACTTTACCTTGGTCATGCCGAGGGTTTCAGCCGAGTGCAGTATCTGCCTGTTGAGGTTACTGGTTTCAACTGTGTCAAAGTCTACCAATCCCAGTTTTCCTATACCTGACACAGTCAACATATAGGCAATTGGAGAACCCAGTCCGCCGGTGCCCACAATCAGGACCTTTGCTTTACCAAGTTGCTTTATTGCGTTTTCAGGATCCATAGAATATTCTGCTTTTTTATTATTGATACGGCCATGGGCAAAGTCATAAGTCCCTAAATCAAATTGAAATACTTGCTCATTGATACTGCCAATGCCCAACAATATCTTTACGGCTTCTATGGCAGCAAGTGTACCGGCAAATCCCGGACATACTTTATTAAACAACGGCAAATGCTCATAGTTCTTATTTTCCATAAAGAAGTTGTTAACTTCATCAATAACCTGATTTACGATTTCTTTTCCTCGGGCAGTTCTTACATATCCGCAGCTGCCGCAAGCTGCCGTGAATATAACGGGAATGTCTGTGTCACTTATATTTGAAGCCGGTATCGGGTTTTCGAAGAATACCACCATGGCATCATAATCCTCAGCAAAATCAGCCATATGTATTTCCAAATCAGGATTAAGCCCTCTGGCTTTTTGAAATATAAACTCAAATCCATCCGTATTTCCTGAATGACAACCTATTTTGCCGATGCCCATAGCTGCCATATAATACAGCAAAACTGCAGAGCCTGAGATGCTGTCACAGTATACCAGTATGGATGATTCAAGCAGCTTCTTTTGACCGGGCCCGCTGATTTCCGGCATTATAATATGCCGCAAATATCTTTGAATTTGTTCTTTTTCCAGTATCATGCGATCATCTCCCAAATAAACCTCGGCATAGCTGATTTAATAGTTCAAACAGCATATATTCCATTGGCTTTGATATATATTTTATCAGCTTGTATAACAAGATTTCAACAAGGGTTTTTGCACCCATGCAAAAAATTCATAACTTCTTCATATTTGCCTGCTAATATGATAATGTAATATGAAATAGCATATGTTATACTTTGAACACTATCAGGATTACGGGCAATGCTGTATCTTGATACAGCAGGTGGAAATAGAAGGAGTGTATTTTATGAAAAGCCTTAAGAAAATGATTGATGATTTTTTGAAGAGACTGGCAGCCCAGAACAAGGAGCAGTTCGGCAGCGAAAAGCTGGATTGCTGCAAACTGGACAGGCCCAAAAATGATGGCAGGAAATAGGTTTGGCGGTGAGAGATTTGAAGGTATCCTTAAGGACTAAACTGACATTGTCCCATGTTGCAACAGCTTTGATATGCGTCGCATTGATAAGCTTGTTTTCCAATATCCTGTTGGAAAGGCACTTTCAGGATTATATCAGGTCAAATCAGGAAAAAAGGAATAAAGAATTGGTCTCGCTCTTTTCAAGCAATTATCAAAGCAATGGGCGGTGGAATGCGGAAAGCGTACAGGATATAGGGATATATGCCCTTGAGCAGGGAATGATTGTTGAAGTAAGGGATCAATCGGGCAGTATTATATGGAATGCCATGTCCTACAATAATGGTTTGTGTAACCGAATGCTAAACCATATGGCAAATAATATGTATAGCCGTTACCCCAATTGGGAGGGTAAGCTGGTGCAGGTCAACTATCCTGTTTTCTATAAAGGGGGAAAAGTCGGCAGTATAGATATCGGGTATTATGGCCCTTTCTATTTTAATGATAATGATATGGCATTTATAAGTGCACTTAATCGTATATTTATTAGTGTAGGTGTCTTTTCACTGCTTCTGGCCTTTTTGTTCGGCTCAATTATGTCCAGGAGGATTACAACGCCTATAACCCGGGTTATCAACACGGCGCGGATGATAGCAAAGGGTTACTTCGGAGACAGAAGTTATGAACGAACAAGTACAAAAGAAATCAGCCAGTTGACAGATACTATCAATGATTTGGCGGAAACCCTGGAAACTCAGGAGAAGCTCCGAAAGCGCCTGACGGGTGATGTTGCCCATGAACTAAGAACACCTGTTGCTACACTGCAAAGCCATCTGGAGGCAATGCTTGACGGGATATGGGAACCAAGCTCAGACAGGCTCAAAAGCTGCCATGAGGAAACAATGAGGATAAACAGGATGATCGGTGACCTGGAAAAGCTGGCACGATATGAAAGCGACAATATGATATTGAATAAAGAAGAGTTCTCATTATGCGAACTGATAAGGATAATGGTGCAGAACTTTGAAAAGGAGTTTATACAAAGGAATATAGAGATTCAAATACAGTGTGAAAACATTATGCTTTTTGCTGACAGGGATAAAATCAGTCAGGTTCTTGTAAATCTGATATCAAATGCATTAAAGTATACGAACAGCAATGGCCAGGTTACAATAACCGCTGCTGATTCCGGCGATAATACGACAATTACAGTCAGCGACACTGGTATCGGTATCTCAGAAGAAGATCTTCCCTATATATTTGAACGTTTTTATAGGGCGGATAAGTCCAGAAACAGGACGACCGGCGGCTCCGGTATAGGATTGACTATAGCCAAGGCTATTGTGGAGGCGCATAAAGGCAGTATTTCAGCAGCCGGCAAACTAAATGAAGGCACGGTATTTACCGTTGTTCTGCCGAAAAAAGATAATCGAAGGGAGATATAAGGAGCCAGAGCTATATTTGCAGTGTATGGATGATAGGTTTAGAAGAATTCGATAAAGGGATTTTGATTCGGTTAATATCCGGATAATATATGGCTTTCAAAGAAACCATATATATGGTATATTCTATTATGATGAATTTTAGTGGTACCATTTGAAATTCAGAGTAAAAAAATAAGTGAGGTAGTAAAGTGAAAAACAAATCATGGATTATAATAATTGGGGTTGTCGTCTTATTGGCGGTTTATGTGGTGGGGGTACAAAGAAGCCTGGTGAATTTGAGCGAGGAAGTGAACGCATCCTGGAGCGATATTGAAGTACAATATCAAAGAAGAGCTGATTTGATACCAAACATTGTAGAGACGGTAAAAGCGCAGGCTATAAAAGAGCAGGAAATTTTCACACAGATTGCTGAAGCGCGTTCAAAACTGTCAGGGGCAGCAAGTGTGCAGGAGAAAATTGATGCCAATGCAGAGGTTTCATCTGTATTGGGAAGG
Source organism: Bacillota bacterium (assembly GCA_022706865.1). The sequence goes on along the minus strand of JAKJBT010000102.1, from coordinate 1,325 downwards.
CTTTTGGCTATCGCGGAGAATTATCCGGAGCTGAAGCAGAATCAGGGCTTCCAGGACTTGAGAGTACAGCTTGAAGGCACGGAAAACAGAATTGCAGTTGCCAGAAAATATTATAATGACAATGTAAAGGAATATAACAAGAAGATAAAGGTATTTCCGACAAATATAGCTGCAGGCATATTGGGTTATTCAGATGAATTCCCATATATTGAAGCAGAAGCAGGTGCGGAGAAGGCACCTGATGTGGATTTCGATTAATTCGGAATGCGATAGGAACTATACGGCAACTCTAAAACCATGTTTTAGAGTTGTTCATCTATTTGAAGACTTTGATATGGGAGGCATGTGAGTGAAACAGTTAAGGTTGTCTGCAGCATTTATTGCAGTTTTGCTTCTGATTGCCACGAGCTTTGGAGCAATAATCGTCCAGGGGGCTGAACCTGAAATACCGAATCCTACAAGGGAGCTTTATGTCAATGATTTTGCCGGTATTCTGGATTCCGATACGGAACGGGATATTCTGAAGCTGGGGGAAAGCACTTATAAAGCAACAGGCGGAGGCCAGGTTGTATTTGTCAGTATTGACACATTAAACGGAAACACTATTGAAGAGTATGCAAATGCTCTTTTCAACAAATGGAAAATAGGCACTGAAGATAAGGGTATTCTCTTCATACTCAGCATGCGGGAAAGAGAATCCCGTATTGAAGTGGGTTATGGCTATGAAGGCGTATTGACTGATCTGGAAAGCAGCAAGCTGCTTGTGAAGTTTTCTGAACTGTATAAAGAAGAAGGAATAGATGAAGCGGTTAAGGCAATTTACTCCGATATAGCCAATATTATCAGTGGAAATGAAGATATGGTACAGTATCCTGAAACCGGCGAAGAAAGGCGGTATACAAGTGACGACTTCAGCTTTTTCAGGGAGAACCCCATTACAACTGCAATTCTGGTAATCATTATATTGATTTTGATTGTATTGGATTTTGTATTTACCGGAGGCAGAGTAACCTTCTTCATACTTAGAATGGCTGCTTCGTCTGGCAGACGAGGCGGAGGCGGCGGAAGGAATTCCGGAGGCGGAGGCCGTTCAGGAGGAGGAGGCGCTTCAGGCAGGTTTTAGAAACGAATTATAGAATGGCATAAAAGAAAAGTTATGTGATGTAGGTATTAGCTTGTAGTCATACTTCAAGAGCACTAGCCTTGTATATCAGCGAGCACTTATTGGCTTTGGGCAACAGAATCGAGAGAAGATACACAGTAAAATCCGTGGGATTTACGTGAGGTAAATCCAGCACATACCAACAGGAGGTTGGGTTTATGTG
>JAKJBT010000101.1 GCA_022706865.1 Bacillota bacterium | reverse complement strand
AAGCGGTCAAGACATCGCCCTTTCACGGCGGTAACGGGGGTTCGATTCCCCCATGGGTCACCAAAATATGCTGGTGTAGCTCAATTGGCAGAGCAGCTGATTTGTAATCAGCAGGTTGCGGGTTCGAGTCCCATCACCAGCTCCATAATGGGGAAATTCCCGAGAGGCCAAAGGGGGCAGACTGTAAATCTGTTGTCGCAGACTTCGGTGGTTCGAATCCACCTTTCCCCACCATTTTAAAACAATAGTCCGAAAGGGCTTTTTTCTTTTTTTGCGGGACACGGGGACGTTTCTCCCGGGACACGGGGACGTTTCTCCTGTCCCATTGGTGACAATTTCCTAAAAAATGGTTGCAATACGAACATATGTTTGGTATAATTAGGAAAGAAGGCAGGGGGACGTTTAAGCTGTCTTCCGAATGATGAACTTGGGAGGGTTTGATATGGCAAGACAGGCCAGGAAAAGAAGCGCAACAGGTGTTTATCATGTCATGCTAAGGGGAATTGATAAGAGAGATATTTTTCTGCATGACGAAGATAAGATGATTTTTATGAAAAAACTTCTAAAAGCAAAAGAAAATGCAAAATTTGGCCTATACGGATATTGTTTGATGGATAACCATATACATCTTCTGATACTCGAAAGTGAAGAAATAGGAGTTAGCATCAAGCGTGTATCCGTAGGCTATGCATCGTGGCACAATAATAGATACGGAAGAGTGGGGCATCTGTTTCAAAACAGGTATTTAAGCGAACCGGTCGAATCTGAAGGCTATTTGGTCCATGTACTGAGGTACATACATCAGAATCCATTGAAAGCTAATATGGTAAAAAAACCTGAAGATTATCCGTGGAGCAGCTATAATGATTATATTTCCGCATATCAAGGGAATGGCGTAAATATTGATGCTGATATGATTATGGCATATTTCAAAGATCAGAATGATTTTGAGGAATTCACAAACACACAAAATGATGATATATTTGTAGATTTTGAACCGGAAGAAAAATTTACAGATGAGGCACTGGGAGATATAATTAAGAAAAAAATAGGTTCTGTTTTTTTGTACGGGAAATCAATAGGAGATCGAAATAGACTGATTAAGGATATATATAATAGTACAGGAGCAAGCATCAGGCAGTTAGAACGCGTATTTGGAGTAAATAAAAACATTATAGCGAAAGCTGTAAAATAGGACAGGAGAAACGTCCCCGTGTACCACCCATGTACCAAAAGAGAGGGTTATAATATGGAATTTATACCTGCGAAAACAATTATCTCCGGCTATACGGAAAACAACCCGTGGTTTGGTAATAATTACAGCATGAATATCTACAAGGGCTGCTGCCATGGCTGCATATATTGCGACAGCCGCAGCGAAGATTTGTTAAATTCTATTAAAAGGCATTCTCCGGTGCTCGTTAAGCATACGGTTACAACTGCTGATGATTCGCTTTGCAGTAAGATTGAGCCTAATGCTCCCGCGGCTTCCAGGAGGTTTGAGGCTGTCAGGGATCTTTCGATGAACGGAATTTTCACGGGTATACTGCTTATGCCGGTACTTCCGTTTCTGGAGGATAATGAGGATAATATAAGCAATATTATAGATCTCGCATATGAGAAGGGGGCAAAATTCATATATCCTGCCTTCGGAGTTACCCTGCGGCAAAATCAGAGAGAATGGTTCTACAGCAAAATTGATGAACATTTTCCGTCCATCAGGCAAAAATATGTCAAACAATACGGAAATTCCTATAAATGCATATCTCCCAGAGCAAAGGAGCTGTGGAAATTTTTCAGGGCCCGGTGTGACAGGCTTGGTATTTTGTATAAAATGGCGGATATAATTAATGAATATCAGCAAAACTATTTATATGAGCAGATTTCAATGTTTTAGTCCAGGGCGGGACAAGAGAAACGTCCCCGTGTCCCCCCCGTGTCTTACTATTGACAGTTGAATTTTGCTATGATAGTATAATGCTGTTAACTTTATAACTGAAGACTCATCAAGAGAGGTGGAGGGAAGGGCCCTATGAAACCCGGCAACCGGCAGATGTACGGTGCCAATTCCTGCAGGATTGTCATTATCAATCCTGAAAGATGAGGGAGTAAATAATAAATGTCATGCTCCTTCGTCAGAAGGAGTTTTCTTTTTATACCTATTAAAGAACGAATGCTTAAGGAGGTTTATTATGTTAAAAAAATTGTTTACATCCGAATCTGTTACCGAAGGGCATCCTGATAAAATATGCGATCAGATATCCGATGCAGTGCTGGATGCGATACTTGAACAGGATTCCATGGGAAGAGTGGCCTGTGAGGTATCGGTCACAACAGGCCTTGTGCTGGTAATGGGGGAGATATCTACCGAATGTTATGTTGATATTCCCAAAATAGTCAGAAAGACCATTGAGGATATAGGCTATACAAGGGCAAAATACGGTTTTGACTGCGACACCTGCGGGGTTATCACCTCAATAGACGAGCAATCCTCAGACATTGCTCTTGGCGTTGACAAGGCTCTTGAAGCAAAAAAGGGAGAGATGACTGAGCAGGATATAGCTGCTACCGGAGCGGGAGACCAGGGCATGATGTTCGGTTTTGCCTGCGATGAAACTCCTGAACTGATGCCGATGCCTATTTCCCTTGCACACAAACTTGCTTTGAGGCTTTCACAGGTCAGAAAGGAAGGCATCCTTGACTACCTGAGGCCTGACGGAAAAACCCAGGTTACTGTGGAATACGATGACGGAAGGCCTGTAAGGGTAGATACAATAGTTGTTTCCACACAGCATAGCCCGGAGGTGGACCATGACACTATTGAGAGAGACATTATCGACAATGTTATAAAACCCGTTATCCCGGAGGGAATGTTAGACAAGGATACAAAGTTCTATATAAATCCTACGGGAAGGTTTGTAATAGGAGGGCCTCAGGGGGATTCCGGCCTTACAGGGAGAAAAATCATTGTTGATACCTATGGAGGATATGCAAGGCACGGCGGAGGAGCTTTCTCGGGAAAAGACCCGACCAAAGTTGACAGATCTGCTTCCTATGCCGCAAGGTATGTGGCAAAGAATGTGGTTGCTGCAGGCCTCGCTTCCAAATGTGAGGTACAGGTGGCTTATGCAATAGGTATGGCAAAACCGGTGTCGGTAATGGTGGAAACCTTCGGAACCGGCAAGCTGCCGGACGATGAGATAGCAAAAATAATAATGAAGGTATTTGATCTCAGGCCGGCGGCCATAATAAAGAATTTGGATCTCAGAAGGCCGATATACAGGCAGCTGGCAGCATACGGGCATATGGGAAGAACAGATATAGATGTGCCCTGGGAGAAGACCGACAAAGTGGAAGAGATAAAGAGATTGGCAGGGATATAGATAAAAAACTAGGCATTATCAATTGTAATGCCTAGTTTTTATGCGTAAACCGGTAGTCAATCTGCCTGTGCGTAAACAGCCAGGTCAGAAAGGCCAGCATCGGCCATACAAGGAAGTAGATGTTAAAAGTGCTGAATCTGATTGCGTTATACAGTACCAGTAGAAGGACGCTTGCAATCATGACCCAAAAACCATAGGGCCGTTTCCAGAGTATCAGTGCAAGGCCCGCAACGATGCCGCCGGCAATCAGCAATATAGGGGCCGTCCACTGATAGTAAGCCGTGCTTATCAGGAGCATAAGCCAGTTATAGGAAGAATAAACAAATAAAATTATGACCCAGGCCTTAGCTAACCCTCGTAAGCCCGTCTTCCCTTCAGCCGGAGCAGACAATTCTTTGACAGGAGCATAATGTGTTTCTGCCGGAGGTGCCTCCTGCGCTTCTTTGCTGCACTGAGTGCAGCAGGTTTCATCTCCCGTAATTCTATTCCCGCAGTATGAACAGAATTTTGCCGGAGAACTGTCCAAAGGCTCATTTTCATGTTGTATTTGTATTTCCTGAAGCCTGGCCGAAAGCTCAGGGTCCAGGTTCTTTTTTTTGAGCATATCCAGGGCCTTGCGTTTTATTTCCATGTCCGTATTGCTTTCCGCCTGCTGAAGCAGAAACAGGTATGCCGGTTCCGCCTCAAATTCACCCAATATTTCAAGGACTTGCTGACGGGTTTTCGGATTGCCCTGCTCAAACTTCTTTCTGAGGAATGCAAGCTCTGAGCTTGAAATTTTATGCTTCGGCCGTTCACCTATATAGACCAGCAGGGCAATGTCAAGGCAGAAATACAAAACAATATAAACTATTCCTCCAATCACAATAAGCAGCCTTAGAAGTGGATTATGGCTGTCCCTGAACAGGCAGACCATTAACTCCAGGCTCCTGGCGCACCAGGCGGCGCCCAGTATACAACATGCCGCCGGCAGAAGGAATTGCAATTTGGCACCGATCCAGGCAAACCTGAGTACAAATCGCAGCAGGAAGAAATACGAAACAGCCTTTATCAGTAAGATAATGTAAAACCCATAGGCAAAAATTAATTCACTGTGCTTATAGTCAAAGGCTAGCATGGGGCCCAGAGCCAGGCCGGCTACAAGCAGCGAAAATGCAAATCCTCCTCCGGGGTGGATATAAGTGATGTCTCCGGATGAAGATGTAGTATCCATTCCCACTCCTCTAACCATCAGAATAACCACCGCCAGGGCTGTCAGATAGGACATGACGCGGGCGAAAACATAGAATCCGGAAGCAAACGTGACCATATTATCATCCTCCTTATTATTACTATACAATATTGTAAGAAATAATAAAATAAACCAACATTAGGTTTTTATGGAATATTTTTATTCAATATGGTATGCTACAAATAAATTTATATCCTTTTTGTGGAAGGCTTCGGAAAATGATTAAACCTGCCAGGCTCCTGAGGCCTCCGGTACTGCCGGATACAGCGCTTGTGCAGCTCGCCATACTCAGCCGGTTGAATCCCCCACTTGTTTTTATGATATAATACTGTTATGACGGGGCAAAATGAGACAGGAGAAACGTCCCCGTGTCTCAAAATGAGACAGGAGAAACGTCCCCGTGTCTCCGCGGAGGTGCATGCAATGGATGAAGTTCAAGGAACCATATGCGAAATCATATTCAGAAATGAATATAACGGATATACAGTGCTGGATTTGGAGTGTAATAATGAACTGCATACGCTGATAGGATATTTTTCCTTCCTGAATATTGGTGAAACCATAAAGGCATACGGTTCATGGGTGCAGCATCCCAGTTACGGCAGCCAGTTCAAGGTGGAGACCTACACTACTGTTACTCCGGCAACAATTAACGGAATAGAAAAGTATCTGTCCTCCGGCCTGATACCGGGCATAGGCCCCCATACGGCCAAGAAGCTGGTTGAGAAGTTCGGCCTTGATACTCTTGATATCATGCAGTACAATCCCGACCGCCTGACGGAGGTGGAGGGGATAGGAGATAAAAAGGC
>JAKJBT010000014.1 GCA_022706865.1 Bacillota bacterium | reverse complement strand
CTTTCACCTTGGCAAGGTGACACTCTACCACTGAGTTAAACCCGCATTGTATGGTGCCTTGGGGCGGAATCGAACCACCGACACGAGGATTTTCAGTCCTCTGCTCTACCGACTGAGCTACCAAGGCGAATATTAAAGATGGCGACCCAGAACGGGCTCGAACCGTCGACCTCCAGCGTGACAGGCTGGCATTCTAACCAACTGAACTACTGGGCCACTTTTAATTTTGCACTCTGCGGGTCATAAATTGCTCCGCAAGTGCTACGCATTAAATCAACGAATGTTTGTCTTTTTCCGCAAAGCGGAAAAAGTTGGTGGGGACAATAGGGCTCGAACCTATGACCCTCTGCTTGTAAGGCAGATGCTCTCCCAGCTGAGCTATGCCCCCGTTGAACTTGCGACATCATTTAGTATAACCTACAGATAATCTAAAGTCAAAACTTAAATTTTAATATTTCTTACATTTATCATTTTATAGCACTGAATTCCTTTGATAATCTTTAGCATACTATATTATCTGCTTGATGATGCTTTTTCAAACATCTCAATCAGTTCATTCTTCTCAAAGAAATACTTTTTATTGCAAAAATGGCATACAATTTCCGCGCATCCCTGCTCCTGTATAAGTTCCTCCAAATCATTCCTCCCAATACTTATCAGTGCCCTTTCCATCCTTTCCCTGCTGCAGTTGCATTTGTAACCTACCTGTTTCTTTTCTAGTATCTTATGTTCAATATCGCCTAAAATATTCTTTATCATACCTTCAGCATCCAACCCTGAGCTGATCATTTCCGTTACCGAGCTGATTTTTCCAAGCCGTTCTTCAAGCTTTGCTATGGTATCGGGATCTGCTTCCGGCATAAGCTGGATTATGAATCCTCCTGATGCGGCTACGCTGCCGTCTATCCCAATCAGAACTCCCAAGCCCACAGCTGTAGGTATCTGTTCGGATACGGCAAAGTACGACGATATATCATCGCCTATTTCCCCTGTTGCAATTGGTATTTGCCCCACATAGGGCTCTTTCATGCCCATATCTTTAATAACTGTTAAGACACCGTCAACTCCCACTGCCCTTCCTACGTCAAGCTTGCCGTTCTCCCGATGCATTAATTCAACATCGGGATTTGTGATATATCCTCTTGTAATTCCTGTGTTATCTGATATAACCACTATGCTTCCGGCCGGCCCTTTGCCATTTATCTGCAGAGTTAAGGTTTCCTCATCCGATTTAAGCATGACTCCCATCATACTTCCCGCAGTCAGCATCCTTCCCAGAGCGGCAATTGAAACCGGACTGCAGTTATGGATTTTTCTTGCTTCTTCCGTCATTTCCGTGGTAATACAGCTGAAAAACCTGACGCTGTCGTCAATACTCGCTCCTCTTACAACATAATCCTTCATTATTTCCTCCAATTATCAATCAAAATCTATTTCTTTAAAGCAGCAAAAAAGATTCTTTCGCTTTTCTCATCAGGCTTATTAAAGCTAAAACCGTCGAAGCAGTTCACTTCTTTAAATCCTGTACTTTTCAGCAGCTTGACCAGGTATTCGCTCCTGTAAGCTTTCTGTATGTGATATTCACTGAACTTTCTGTAGAGCCCGTTATCAGGAATAAAAAATATCAAGTCCATTTCCACAGTCTCAGATTTTTCGTCAAAACTATTATTCCAAATATAATGCATATTATTTTTTTCTTCGTAAAATGTATTATTACCAATTATATATCTGATCTTATAATAACTGCTTATATCAAAAATGAAAATCCCTCTTTCTTCAAGCCTTTCATAAACCAGCTTAAAATAATTTTTCAGGGCTTCCTCATCATTGATATAATTGACACCGTCACACATACAAAGCACGGCATCGAATTTTTCCTTTAAATTCATCTTTGCCATATCCTGGTTCAAAAATGTTATTTTCTGCTTCTCAGCTCTTGCTTTGCTCTCTGCAACAGTCAGCATATCAGTTGATATGTCAAGCCCCCATACATCATAACCGGATTTTGACATTTGAATTGTAATATTTCCCGTGCCGCATGCAATATCAAGCACTCTTACCGGGCTAGCTCCGCAGCTTTTAAAAATATCCTCCACATATCTGCACCAGGCTTTGTAGTCAATTTCCTCCATAAACATATCGTAAAGTTCAGCCAGCACATTATAACAGCTCATATGAAACCCACAATCCTTTCTAAGGCTGAAGAGATGCTTTCCCTTATTATTAGATCACTCTTCCAGTCATAACTAGTCTCTCCCAGATTTATTATCAGAAGCCTGTTGCACATTTCCGCAAGATAGTTTACCGGAGCCACCGAGAGGCTGGATCCTATTACTATCAGAAGCTCTGCTTCTTCAACTTTCCTGATGCTGTCGTAAAAGCAGTTGGGGAGCATGTCCCCGAAAAGCACCACATCAGGCCGTATTATTCCTTTGCATCTGCATTTGGGCGGAATCTCTCCCGCTCTTATCCGTTTTTCTATTATGCCGGTATCATATGTTTCTCCGCAGCTGTCACAGCTGCAGGTCCTGGCAGTTCCATGAACCTCATATACATTTCTGCTGCCTGCCTTATGATGCAATCCGTCAATGTTTTGCGTCACTACAAGGTTAACCAGCCCTTTCTCCTCCAGTTCCGCAACTAAATAATGAGCCTTATTCGGAACAGCATCCTTCATGGAAGTTATGATTTTAAAACCTAAATCATAGAATTTTTTTGGGTTTTTATACAGTACTTCAGTTGACAGAGCCTCCATGGGGTCTACCTTCTCCCACAGTCCGCTGCCGGGGCTTCTGAAATCGGGGATACCGCTTTCCGTAGAAATTCCGGCTCCTGTCAGCACTACTGAAGGCTTGCATTTTTTTATTAATTCTGCTGCTTTTTTATAAATTTCCATCGGATACCCATCCTTTCATTGATTGCACTCAAGAGCAACAGCCGCATTATGCGGCTGTGATTATACATTTAATCAACTTGATAAGCGCCTTTTCTTCCTGGTGATAAGTCCGCCTATCCTTCCGGTCTCTTCTGCCGTCAGACCTCCCCATCCGACTTGAGACAGCTTCTCTCCAAGACCAAGTTCATTTGCTATTTCATATTTCATTTCATCTTCGGGGGTCAGTTTGATTTGTTTTTTCTTTGCCTTTTTTGACTTCATAATATCACTTCCTCAAGAATTGTTTTTTAATGCATCGGATAGCAATATTATGTGAATTTATTCATGCATTATTCTGTTTTAATCCCTAAAAAGATAAACAGATTTGCTTTTCTTCTTTCTCTTTGTAAGCCTTCCTATAATGAATCCGGCAAGGAAGCCTAATATAACATATGTCCATCGGCTTTCAGTAATAAAAGTGAAAAAACCAATAACCGCCCCAAGCACGTCAAAACCCTTATTTACAGCAGCACCAGCCTGATCCTTCTGAGGTGCTGCATCTTCTGCAGCCGGCTCAGCTTCTTCAAGCTTGTAACCATTTCTTACAAGCCAATGATAAAGAAAAGGATAGATTTGTTCAGTTTCCGGGACCAACTCTTTGAGTATCGTGTTCACCCCTTCGTCATTTCCGGTATTTTTATATGCTATCAGCCTGTCATGAAATATTTTGAACCGTATCCTTCCCGGATAAAGCTGAGATATGTCAAGCTGCTCCACTGTGCTCAAATACTCTGTATGATTTCCTGACAGCCTTATACATTCAGCTCTTATAAACTTTACCTGTTCAAGATTCAAGCTGCTGTCTGAGGGTGAGTTTATATATTCATTGCAAAGAGCAAGTGCTTCCTCATATTTTTTTTCATTGAAGGCTTTGACTATGGATTTCGGCTTTTTGTACGTACTTTTCCCAAGGCTGTCCAATGCCATTTTGTCAATAGGCTGGTATCTCAGGAATATTCCGTTCCCATAGTCTCCGCTGAAGGAAAATACAGCAACTCCGTCATTGGAGATCTGCTCTTCCTTTACTCCTTCAAGCTCATATATATAATAAGGCTTAAAATCTGAAAGATTCAAAGTCATAGAGGTTCTCTCACTATTTATTGCATAGGAATAACCCCTATCCTTGAAGAAACTCAATCCGTATGTATCATTCTCCGCTTTTATCATTTGAGCTTCAAAGCTGACACTTATAGACCTCGTTTGCCCGGGTTTAAATACCATAGTGAATAAATACCATCTGCCGTCAGGAGTCTGAAGATTCTCTGCTCCATAGGTACTCTTGAGGTATGAAGTATTTCTTGTTTTGTAGTTCAGATATTTGCTCCCGTCATAAATACTGAACTTTACAATTCCATTATCGGGTATACCGAAATTAACTGATATGTCCTTATCGGCATTGGACTTTATAGTATATTCGTATACAGCAGTAACTTTTTCTCCGTTTATTGTAATATTGTCTGTTTCATTGGTAATACTGACATCCGACTTATTAAGGTTATAAAGCCCATAGCCTTTCCAGCCGGTGTCAATACTGTCTGCATATGCAGCCGCCGGAAGCATAGTCATTACCAAAACAGCCAAAACAAGAAATTTTATTATCTTACCCATTTCCCAACCTCCTGTTCTTCATATGTACTGCATTCCATGAATCACTGGAATTGCTTACATTTTCTCAATAAATTATAAAACAGCTGTACTCCGGTAATCAGTATTTCATCATTGAAATTGAACTTGTTGCTGTGAAGAGGATGTATATAGCCCTTCTCCCTGTTGCCTGCCCCCAGCATAAAAAACAAACCGGGTATCCTTCTCTGATAATATGAAAAATCCTCTGCAAGCATAAGGGGATTCATATATACAAAATCTTCAGCTCCAATATCCTCCCGAAGTATTTTGTAAAGCCTTTCGTCATTGTGAACAGCTGGATACATATCACGTATTTCATATCTGCAGCTGCATCCGTATGCACCGCTTATGGAATCAGCCATTTTTATCACACGGTTTTTCAAAGTATTATAGGTAGTATCGTTAAAAGCACGCATGGTTCCTTGCAGTAATGCTTCACCTGCGATTACATTCATCCTTTCACCGCAAACCATTTTCCCCACTGTTACAACTGCCGGCTCCAAAGGATCCGTAAATCTGCTGACTATGGTATTAAGAGCCAACAGAACATTTGAAGCCGCAACAAGGGCGTCATTCCCTTTATGAGGCATTGCTCCATGACAGCTCCTGCCTTCTACGTACAAATCGAATTCCCCTGTCTGTGCCATTAGTGCTCCTGGCCGGCAGCCTATCTTGCCTTCTTCAATATCCGGAAATATGTGTAACCCGAATATGCAGCTTACGTTATACTTCTCAAGTACCCCATTGTTTACGATTATTTCCGCTCCTCCGGGGCCTTCTTCCGCAGGCTGGAATACCAGCAGCACATTATTGTCCAATACATTTCCCAGACCAGCCAATAATTTAGCAAAGCCAAGCAGCACAGCAGTATGGCCATCATGACCGCAGGCATGCATAAAGCCCTTATTTTTTGAACAATACTCTGCTCCGGTCTGTTCTTCAATTGATAATGCATCTATATCTGCTCTGAAAGCTATGGTCTTTGATCCGGGCCTGCCTTCAATGTATGCTATTACCCCGGTTCCTGCCGGACTTATTTCAGCATTTATACCCAAATCCTTCAAATATTCATATATGTACCTGGTTGTTTCATGCTCATTGAGTCCCTTTTCCGGAATCTTGTGCAAATATCGTCTTACTGAGATAACCTCATCCATAAGGGCTTCTACTATATCATCAATAAATAGCAAAGTATCACTCCTTGCAAAGTACTTTCGAGTTATTCATATATAATATTGTATATTATATGGTTCTGCATTTCAAATTTTTATCCTGCAATGTTAAGCAGTATGAATACTATTGCATTTATAATCATAGCAATATATGAATAAAAATAAATATTTGCTGTTGACACGTTCTAAACCCTATGATAGTATTATTCTAATTTAAGAAAAGTTTCTATTCTAGGATAGAGGCGCGCTTTTAAATAGTATGGGCATTCAGAATTGGGATGTGGCTTCCCGAATCTCCAGAAAGGTAAAAGCGCCGAAGGCGGAAATATGCCACAGATTTCTGACCTGGTCCTGGCTCAAACAGGGTCCGGACTGTCACCGGTGAGTCTATGCACAACCTCCGGTGGAGAGCTATACATGAATAAGTGTGTTTATTCAGTTTTTTTCCTGAATAGATATCTTTTTCGTGTCAGCTTTTTACCAGGCTGGCACTTTAATTTTAAAGGAGGCAATCAAATGAACAAGTATGATGTAGCAGTTGTTGGTGCAACCGGCATGGTTGGAAGAATGTTTCTCAAGATACTTGAAGAGAGGCAGTTCCCAATAGCTAACTTTTATGCTTTTGCCAGTGCAAAATCTGCAGGCACCAAAATCACTTTCAGCGGAAAGGAATATGTGGTTGAAGAGCTTAACGAAAAATCCTTCGACAGGCATATAGACATTGCGCTGTTCTCGGCAGGCGGGGAAACCAGCAAAAAATATTCCCCCATTGCAGCTTCAAAAGGTGTTGTTGTTGTAGATAACAGCAGTGCTTTTAGAATGGATCCCCATGTTCCCCTTGTAGTTCCGGAAGTGAACCCTCAGGCGGTAAAGGCTCACAACGGTATAATTTCGAATCCTAATTGTTCAACAATACAAGCAGTGGTTGCGTTAAAACCGCTTCATGATAAATATAAGATTAAACGGATTGTATATTCCACATACCAGGCTGTCTCAGGAACCGGTGTAAAAGGAGTTGTCGATCTGGAGGAGGGTATAAAAGGGAATGCTCCAAAAACATATCCCCACCCCATCGCCTATAACTGTCTCCCCCATATAGACGTATTCCTGGATAACGGTTATACGAAGGAAGAAATAAAAATGGTCGATGAAACCAAAAAGATTTTTGACGACCAAAGCCTGAGAATCACGGCAACTACTGTCCGTGTACCTGTTTACAACGGACATTCGGAATCAATAAATGTGGAATTTGAAAAGGACTTTGACCTTGATGAGCTTAAAGAACTGTTGAGCAGCAGTCCGGGAATAATTGTGCAGGATGATCCGGCAAACTGCATCTATCCGCTTGCAACTAATGCATCAGGCAGAGATGAAGTATTTGTCGGAAGAATAAGAAGGGATTATTCGGTAGATTACGGAGTAAACCTTTGGGTGGTTGCAGACAATATCCGAAAGGGTGCGGCCACAAACGCAGTACAGATAGCTGAGCTGTTAATCAGCAGCAAGTAATGAATATATGTGAGGAGGATCTGAAATGGCAATATTCAAAGGTTCCGGGGTTGCAATCGTTACCCCGTTCAATGACAATGGAGTAGATTTCAGCAAACTTGGAGAATTATTGGATTGGCATGTTGAAAACGGTACAGATGCAATAATAATATGCGGTACCACCGGTGAAGCACCCACAATGTCGGATGATGAGAAAAAAGCGGCATATAAATTCACCGTGGACAGAATTGCCGGCAGGATTCCGGTTATTGCAGGCACCGGAAGCAACGATACCCATCACTCCATAGAACTGTCGAAATATGCTGAATCTGTCGGATGCAATGGAGTTCTGTGCGTTACTCCTTATTACAATAAAACCACGCAAAAAGGCCTTATTGCACACTACACCGCAATAGCAGACTCCATAAACATTCCGGTTATAATTTACAATGTCCCAGGCAGGACTGGAATCAATACAAACCCAGATACTTTAAAGGCTCTTTCCAGCCACAAGAATATCGACGGCGTAAAAGAAGCAAGCGGAAACATAAGCCAGGTTGTTGAAATAGGAACATTCTGCGATGAGAATTTCTGCATGTATTCCGGAAACGATGACCAGGTGGTCCCTCTTCTCTCGGTCGGCGGAATCGGTGTTATTTCGGTAGTGGCAAATATAGCGCCCAAAATAATGCATGATATGGTTGACAGCTTCCTGAAGGGTGATGTGAAAACTGCCATGAAGCTTCAGCTTGACATAAAGAAGCTGAATGATGCCCTTTTCTGTGAGGTCAATCCGATTCCGGTAAAGACCGCCATGAATCTTCTGGGTATGAATGTCGGCAAATTGAGGCTTCCCCTTGTTGATATGTCAGAAAGCAACCTGAACAGGCTGAAGAACGAACTGATAAACTCCGGATTTGAATTAAGGGGGTAACTTGTTTGATTAAGCTAATTATAAACGGCTGCAATGGTAAAATGGGCCAGGTGATTACAAGGCTTGCCCAGGGATGTGATGACATAAGCATAGCGGCAGGTGTGACAAGAAATCCCTCAAAGCTGCCAAACAGCTATCCTGTATACCGGAGCTTCAAGGAAGCCGAAGTCAACGCTGATGTTGTAGTGGACTTTTCAAATCCCGAAATGATACCCGATACTGTAGACTATTGTGTCAAGAATCACACAGCCCTTGTAACAGGGACAACAGGACTTTCTGAGAAGGATCTGGAAATGCTGAAGCAGGCATCGGAATCCATACCTGTATTTGTATCCGCAAACATGAGCATCGGCATCAGGGTTTTGATTGATTTGGCTTTAAAGGCGGCCGCAACCTTAGGGGATGAATTCGATATTGAAATACTTGAAAAGCACCATAACGAGAAAAAAGATGCTCCCAGCGGCACTGCCATGATGATAGCCAATGAATTGAAAAACCAGATTAGTGACGGCCTTGAGTTTGTTTATGACAGGTCGAAGATCCGGGAAAAGAGAAAGCCCAATGAGATTGGAATATCCGCTATTAGAGGCGGAACCATCCCCGGTGAACATACAGTATTTTTCGCCGGAAAGGATGAAGTAATCGAAATAAAGCATTCTGCCCTTTCCCGTGACATGTTCGGACGCGGTGCGATCAGGGCGGCACGTTATATAGCCTCAAAACCAAAGGGATATTACACCATGAAAACAATGCTTGAGGAGCTGATTTGATGAATCAAAAATTGGATATTACTGATCCATATGAAATTGCCAGATATATTAAAGAATCCAAAAAAGTAACACCTGTCAAGGCTTATGTCAACGGCTGTTTAAAAGGAGTCACAATGAGCGGCATAAGAGCATACGGAACGGATAATTTCTGGGTATTGTTCGGCGATAACGCAGATATTGAAAAATTCCTGTCAGACAATAAAAGCTTAATAAGCAGCTTTGAACTGGAATACGACAGAAGAAATTCAGCTATACCCCTGCTTGACACCAGGCATGTTGATGCCAGGATTGAACCGGGTGCGGTCATAAGGGATAAGGTTCTTATACACAAGAATGCAGTGGTCATGATGGGCGCAGTTATCAATATCGGTGCCGAAATAGGCGAAAACACTATGATTGACATGAACGCAGTACTTGGTGCCAGAGCTACTATAGGCAGCAACTGCCATATAGGAGCAGGTTCAGTGATTGCCGGAGTCCTTGAACCACCAAGTGCCGATCCTGTTATCATTGAGGATAACGTCCTTATTGGTGCAAATGCTGTTGTACTTGAAGGTGTGCGTATAGGAAAGGGAGCAGTTGTTGCAGCAGGTTCAGTGGTAACCAAAAATGTAGAACCCGATACGGTTGTGGCAGGAATACCTGCAAGAATGATAAAAAGTGTTAAGGATATGAACGAGGATAAGAAAAGAATACTGGATGATCTAAGAGGTTAGGATGTGAGCACAAATGGCAGTAATTGTACAAAAGTACGGAGGCACCTCCGTTGAAACAATCGAAAAGATTAATAACGTAGCAGAACGCATAGTAAAAAGAAAATCTGAAGGCAATGATATGGTAATTGTAGTTTCTGCCATGGGCAAGACTACAGACCACCTTATAAATATGGCACATGAAATCAGCCCCGATCCCGATAAAAGGGAACTGGACGTTTTGATGTCGACGGGGGAACAGGTTTCAATGTCACTATTATCTATTGCACTTAACCATTTGGGTGCAGACGCTGTTTCTTTTACTGGTCAGCAGGTTGGGATAAGAACGAACGGCTCTCATACGAAATCCAAAATATCTGATATTAATGAAGAAAAGATTCGTGAAGAGCATAGTAAAGGAAAAATTGTCATAGTTGCAGGTTTTCAAGGGGTAAATGAATACAATGAGATTACTACACTTGGCAGAGGCGGCTCAGATACAACAGCAGTGGCACTTGCAGCAAAGCTTGGGGCCCAGTGTGAAATTTATACTGATGTTGACGGTGTATATACCATTGATCCAAGGCTTTATCCAAGAGCAAGGAAGCTTGACTGTATCAGCTATGAAGAAATGCTTGAAATGGCAAGCTCCGGGGCAAGTGTCATGCATTCAAGATCCATAGAGCTTGCGGAAAAATATAAGGTTCCTGTTCTTGTAGCCCTGAATACGGGTGATATACCAGGCACAATCATAAAGGAGATGGACAATACTATGGAAAATACAGCAATAACCGGCTTGGCAGTTAATAATGACGAAGCAATAATTACCTTAAACGGCGTACCCCATGATATCAAGGTAATTGCAGAAATATTTCAAAGTATCGCTAACAAAGACATAAATATTGATATGATAAGCCAGACCTTCCCGGTCAACAAGCTTGTCAGCATATCCTTCACTCTTCCCAAGACTGACCTTTATCAGGCTTCCATGATACTGGACAGATTCAAGGAAAAAATATTCACCTTCAGTTATGAAGCCTGTGACAACATAACAAAGCTGTCTGTCGTAGGCTTGGGAATGAACACTCAGTCAGGTGTTGCTGCTAAAGTATTCAACCTCCTTGCAGAGAACAACATACCTGTAAGCATTGTAACAACTTCAGAAATCAAGATATCATATGTTATCAGCCCTGATGACCAAAAGAAGGCAATTGAAGCTATCGCAAAGGAATTTGATCTTTAATCAGCGAAGATTCTGCCATCAACAAAAGCATGCATTGGAGCATCTGTCCAATACATGCTTTTCTTTTCGCATCCCGAATCTATTGCTTATATCCCCCTGTTACCGAAGCCGTGGCCCAAAACCTCTGCTGTATCGCTTACCGCCATAAAAGCACTGCTGTCTATCTCGTTAACTATCTGCTTCAGCTTAGCCAGCTGCTTCAGTGCTACTATACAGTATATGACCCTCTTTTTATTCCCTGTGTAGGCTCCTTCCCCCTCCAGATAAGTAACCCCTCTGTCAAGAGTTTTTAGTATTGCATCTGCAACCTGCTGCTCATTGTCGGTAATAATCATGACTGATTTACTGCTTCCAAAGCCCTGCTGTACTTTGTCCAGCACTGTAGATGCCACATACATTGATACCAATGTGTACATTGCAGGCTCCAGTCCGAAAAAGAGTGAGGCGATTCCTATTATTATTATATTTATTATTAATGAAGTTTTTCCAATATTCATGGAATAATACTTCTTGAATATAACTGCGATAATATCAACTCCGCCTTGGGATGCCCTATTTCTAAACACAATGCCCATTCCAATCCCGTTCAGCACACCCCCGTACAGACAGGACAACAACGTATCATCAATATAAACAATTTCTTTCAGAAATGAGAACATATCAATGGAAACGGAAAAAACCGTCATTCCGACAAGGCTTAGCAGCATAAATTCCTTGTCCATAAATTTGTATCCCGCAAGAAATATCGGAATATTGAATATAAATATGAGTACTCCGGGATTCAGCCCAAAAACGTAATTTAATATCAGTGCTACTCCGCTGACGCCTCCGCTTAAAAGCTTATGGGGGATCAAAAATGCATTAAAGGCTATCCCTCCCAACGAAGCGCCCAGTACTATCATAATCAGAATCGGAACATATTTGAATTTGCTTTTATATACTTTATTCATAGAAATCATTCTATCCCCGCTTTTCATTATCTATGATTCGATGCCTTCCCTTGCAGGAATCCCGCTGCTGAAATAATGCTTGATCTCCTTCATTTCTGTTACCAGGTCCGCCGCGTCGATTATTTCCTTCGGAGCTTTCCTTCCGGTGATAATAATTTCCATATTTACAGGCTTTGACTTAAGAAGCTCAAGTACATCATTGACTTCCAGCAGCTTGTTTTCCAGCACACCTAACAATTCATCGATTATAAGTACATCACACAAATTTTCCTGCACCACTTTTTTTATGAATTCAAATCCTTTGTCAATATCCTCCTTCAGTTCGCGCTTTTCATGTTCGGAAAGTGTCCAGAAAAAGCCTCTTTCCTTTTCAAAACGGAATATTTCAAACAAAGGATACAGCTTCTCGACACTATGGAGCTCCCCTGTATCTCCGCCCTTTAAAAACTGAACCATGCATACTTTCAGTCCTCTTCCGCAGGATCTCAACCCTTGGCCTAATGCTGCAGTTGTCTTGCCTTTTCCGTTTCCCATATATACCTGAACAAGCCCCTTTTCAAGCTTCATAGACTCTACCCCTCCGTTCCTTTTTATATGCTTATCCATATAGTTAATTATAACTTCTATATAAAATATTTCAAATATAAATAGAAAATAAAAAAAGCGCATTGTCCCTGCGCTTTTCCTTCTATTCCTCCGGTTCTTCATCTGAATTATCTTTTTTCTCTTCCGTTTCCCCGCCGAACACTTCCATTTTCGAGATTGATACCTCATATGCCGTTCTGGTTATTACCTCATCCTCTGATATTTTTTTCTGATAATCGCGGCTTTGTATCCTGCCCCAAATCCTAATCCGGTCTCCTACCTTCAAGTTTTCCGAATATCTTGCATTTCTGCCCCATGCAATGCACGGTATGTAGTCAGACTTGTTATATGGCCTGTTAACGGCCAGCAGCATATCCGTTATCTCGCGTCCAAAGGGCGTAGTCCTGTATACAGGCTTCTTGCATATATAGCCGTCCAGATAAATCTGGTTTGGATTCTTTACATCCTGGTCAGTTGTCTTCAAATTTCTCGCAAATACAGTAAGTATAAGTTTATTATTCCCTTCATGATATTTATTGTATGATCTAAGCTGCCCTTCAACAAGAAGAGTTGACCCCACATCAATATTGAGCCCTTGCACAAGTCTCTCCGATATCGTTATCGGAAGCGTATCGGAAATATCACTAAGCCTCGGAACCTCTAGATATACCGTATAAAAACCCTCGCCGTACATTTCGTGGCTGAATTCCGGTTTGGAAGTTACCGTCCCGTATACGGTAACATTGTTGCTCTCGATGACTTTATCAGTCATAAGCCCCGCTCCTTTCCTGTTCTTGTGTATTTCAGGTTTAATCTAAAGGATATATATTCACTACAAACATATAATATGAATTATTTTTAGCATAGCAATAAACAATGGAATGCTATGTCCTTATCGGATACAGCATTCCATTGCTATAATTCCTTGTTATTTCTAATTCTTTTTCTTCATTGCTCCCAGCAGCTTATTTACAATCCTGCCTGCTGCATCCATCTCTTCACTTCCCAGCAATACCAGCAAATCATTCCTGTTAACCAGCGACAGGCCCTTTTCAATGGCATGATGCAGCAAATGATAATATCTGAATGAAATGTCATTTTCCCTGAAAACTTTTTTGTATATTCTCATGCTTTTCAGAGGAAGTGCCTCAAAATGGGAATCACCGTCCATACAGCTGGTCAGGATTACCTCCTTGCACTTCAGTATCCTTACCCATTCGGCTATAAGACCGGCTTTTTCTTCATGAAAGTGCATATTCACATCTTGTGAAACTGAAATCACAAGTACAAGATTCTCATAGCTCAATATTTGAATTGAATCAAAAGCTGCAGTATAGTCATAAGCTGAATTGCAGTAATTATCTATAACAGTAAAGCCATTCTCATATATTTTCTGGAAATGCCTGGCTGAGCCCTTATAGCTTTCTATTGACTCTTTGATGTCTGAAATATCCAAGTCATAATAAAGGCCGCAGGTAATTGCCGCCAATGCATTATATATACTGTGGCTTCCCAGGGCCTTCAAACGCACAGGTATTTCGAAGGGTTCAATCATTGCACCGCTTCCGGACAGAAATCTTCTCTGTATGCAATAGTTGAAGCAGGTTATCTCATCAACATCAATACTCGATGCTGTTGCAACAGCTTTTTTATTCAGTCCGTATGTGATGAAACCTGTCTTCGTGAAGTTTTCTGCCGCTTTTTTATCATGATACTCGTCATTGTTCATTATTACTGCCCTTCCGTCAGTCAGCCCGGAGATAAAATCAGCTGCCGGCTTATTCCCGCAGCATTTACCCAAGGTACACCTGTCAGTCATTATTGCACTGTCAAAATTTATACTGTCAAGATAAAAAAGGTTGTTTTCATTTGTATTAATAGTTATAGGAATGATGTCCATAATGAACCTGCTGTCATCTCTTCTTGAAAAAATACTCTGCAGCATCTCAACCAATATGCTTTTGTCACTTTCGCCAAATACTCCGATTAGCTTTGCATTTCTCTTCTGCTTCTCGAAGAATTTTTCGAACAGCATACAAAGCGTATCTCTGGGGCTCTCAACCTTTATCACCGGCAATGCAGGATCTGATATATTGTAGGGAGTAAATATCATATATGCGCCCTTTTCGTAGGCTTCATATATACGCCTTCTGTTCCTTCTGCATGACAAATCAACATATATCATCCCCGGTTTTACCTTTTGCGGATCTGCTGTTACTCCTATTCCTTCATGACTGTCCACGTTCATTTTACCAACTCCCGGCCTAAAGTTAGATCTGCACAGTGTTTATACGAGGGCATACAGAATACGGCGGACACTCGTGTTGGGTATCTTTTCTCCTCGTTATTATATATTTGGCATACAGCCATTTATTTATGTATGGTTTCCTGGCTGTATAAAGCTAATTATCTCATTTTTTATTCGGCTTACCCTCCGGAAGCTGCTTTTTGCTTACTTTCTTATCAAAATATTTCAATATATCCACCAAATCACTCTCGGCAGCATCAAGGACCTTTGATAAAGATGAAGCACCATGAACGAACGCTTCCAGCACAAGCACCTTCCTGAGCTGTTTGATAAACTTTCTATCCATCATAACTCCCTCCCCTTATACATTATATTAAGGGAGCATGATAATTGACCGGGCTATTCACCAATTTTTTCAACTTGCCTTGGCGGCTTCGGGCCGAAAAACTGATATAAATCAGTCTTCATCATTCCGTTATAAAGCTTCCTTTTTTTATCTGCCCTTCTTCCGAAAAACTTTTCAAAGCCTTCATGGGAAGTGATTATATAAAAGGACCATGTTTCAAGCCTTGAAAATACCTTCCCCATTTCTTTGTACAACCCCTCCACGCTTTTAATGTCAGAAAGCCTTTCACCGTATGGAGGATTTGTCACTATAAAGCCATACTTTTCCTTGCTGCTTAACTCACTAATATCTCTTTTCTGAAAATGAAGCTTATCCTCAAGGCCTGCCATCTTCGCGTTTATTCTTGCTACCTTAAGAGCACTCTCATCAATGTCATACCCCTGTATATTAAGGGTGCCATCACGTCTTTCAATGGACCCGGCTTCCTCCTTTGCCTCATTCCACAACCTGCTGCCTATCCATCTCCAGTTTTCTGATACAAAGCTCCTTCCGCGCCCCGGTGCAATATTGAGCCCGATCATGGCTGCTTCGATAGGAATTGTCCCTGAACCGCATAAGGGATCAATAAAGGCCCTGTCAGCTTTCCATGGCGTAAGCAGCACCATGGCGGCAGCAAGGGTCTCCTTTATTGGAGCGGCATTTGATAATTCCCTGTAGCCTCTTTTGTGAAGGGATAAACCGCTTGTATCCAAATACAGTGATGCCTTATCCCTGTTAAGGAAAACATGTATGGGAAAGCGCTCTCCTGTTTCTTCAAACCATTGCTGCTTGTATTTGGATTTCAGACTTTCCACCACGGCCTTCTTTACTATTGACTGAATATCAGAAGTGCTGAACAGCTTTGACTTTATCGATGAAGCCTTAGCTACAGGAAATTCCGCATCTTTGGGTATCCAACGATGCCACTGGAGCCTCTTTGTCTTTTCAAAAAGCTCCTCGAAGGTAAGAGCTTCAAACTCATCTATTTTAACAAGTATTCTTTCAGCGGTGCGAAGCCACAGATTCGATCTGCATATTCCTTCTTCATCCGCCATAAATGAGACTCTTCCGTCTTCCACTTTTGTTATTTCATAACCCAGATTCTTTATTTCCCTGGACAGTATCGCTTCTACCGCAAAATTGCAGGGTGCCACCAATTCAATTTTTGACACGGTAATCCTCCTTCGTGATATCTATGCTGATTTATTATGAGTATAACATTAATTATACAGTATCCGTCAATTATTATTCATCTAATCAGCTTTTGCATGCCGGTGTGATCGATATAATAATTCTCCTTATAAATAAGCTCAGACACCGGCACTATCTTGTACCCTTCCTTCTGCAGGTTTTCAAGTATAATGGGAAGTGCATCCGCCGTATAGGTGGCATTATTGTGAAACAGCACTATCGATCCGCTCCTGACCTTCGAGAGCACCCGCTTTACTATTGCATCAGCCCCGTAATCCTTATAATCAAGAGAATCCACATCCCACTGTATAACTTGTATACCCATAGCTCTTGCGGTTTCTATAAGCCTGTTGTTATAATCACCGAAAGGAGGGCGGAATAAAGTCACCTTTTTATTTGTAATAGCTTCAATTTTCTCCGAGGTCTTTGCAAGCTCATCTATGATCTGCTCTTTTGAGAGCTGTGACATATGCGGATGCCTTGATGAATGGTTGCCGATTTCATGGCCCTCCTCATCAATTCGCTTTACCATCTCGGGATATTTATCCACCCAGAATCCAACCAGAAAAAAAGTAGTCTTCACATCATAATTCTTAAGTATTTTCAGCAATTTTTCCGTATAGTCCGCCCCCCATGCCGCATCGAAGGATATTGCCACCTTCTTTTCCGGGGTATCCACACAGTATATGGGAAGCTCCCTGTTGTTGTTTCTGAATACATTTAAAATCCGGTCGTATGCTGCATAATTGTATATCAGCGAAACACTGACAACAAGGATAACCAGCATTATATTCAAGATGTATCTATTCTTCGTGAACTTCAAATTCATAAAGCACCTCCTGATATATTATTTAATATTAATCTATTCAGAATATCAGGAAGTAGAATATTTTCATGCATAAACAGCATAATTTGGCGCGAAATTTTAATTTCGCGCCAAATTCTATCATAATAATCAAATTTTCTACAATTTTTCAATGCTTTTGTTCAGCCTTTACAAAACAAATAGTGAATTGCAAAAAATAAAGGACACTCACTTCATCATGCTGCCCTCTCGGGAAAACAGCACCGGCCTGGCCTTATTAGCGGCTATGGCGTGTAGCCGCATAGGCTCCTCCATGAGTGTCCGTTTTTTCTATCTCAATCATCTATCAAGCAATGATTGTATGTATCAGCTCTAAAAATTCCCTCGGAGTGAATTTCGCATAGTTTACCAGCAATACCGCTGCCAATGCAATAGCAACCAACCTGATCAATGTTGAGATTGTAAGGGTGCCCATCACTTTAAACACATACTGCAATGTTCTTTTACAACTGCGTTTCATAGTGATTCTTTTCCCTCCTTTCACACCAGGCCGGGAGGTGCTACAACAAGACTATGCTTGTCTTTTTTATTATATCAGCCTTTCATTTTTTGAATAAGCTGAGCAAGTACTATTTTTACCATGACTTTATTACCATTTTTATACATATTTATAATTTCTCTATACATACCGCAATTGGAGGACAGTTTATCTGGTTCACAAAATCACATACAAGTACTGAGTATTTTCTGCAGTCAATAGTCCTTATATACTCCAGCACTGCCTCCTTCTCTTCAAAGCCGCTGTCCCCTCCGTAATATATGACCATCGTAATGATACCGCCGTCCATAAGCAGCTCCATGGACTTTTTCAGTGCTTCTATAGTTGTGCAGGCCTTTGTGCCGATACTATGGTCCCCCTTGGGAAGATAGCCCAAATTGAACATTACCGCTTTTATTCCTTTGGGTACATAGGCATCGATATTCTCATGGCCGTCCTTTATCAGTTCAACAATATCCGAGACACCATTTTCCTTCAGCTTTTTCTCTGTATTTATCAATGCCGCATCCTGTATATCAAAGGAATACACCTTTCCGTTCCTACCAACCAGTCCTGCGAGGAGCAATGTATCATTTCCGTTTCCCATTGTGGCATCTGCAACAATATCTCCCTGCTTAACCACTTTTCTGATAATCTCATGGGAAATAGCCAGTGAATTGCTAAGCAGCATATAAAAGCTTCCTTTCTTTAATATCCGTACCTTCCTGAATATTGGAAGGCATCCTTAATCAGATTTATCCTGTAATTATCCTCACCATCAATTAGTATTTCCATTACATCAAATCTGCACATGCGGTTCTGATATCCGTTCCGCTGCATATAATAAAGAGCCGATGTGACCAATTTCTTCTGCTTGTGTGTGCTTATTGCTTCCGCAGGCAATCCGTACCTTTCACTGCTTCTTGTTTTTACTTCAATAAAAGCAATTATTTCCCCTTCCAAAGCAATTATATCAATCTCACCTACCCTGCAGGCAAAATTCCTTTCCAGCACTCTGTAACCGCATTCTTCAAGGTATTCACATGCCCTGTTCTCGCCAAAGGCTCCCAATACTTTATTGTTACCCATTCATATCCCCTTTCAGCTTGTCTATATTCGAAACATAGACCAGTACCTCAGCCACAACGGTGTACAGCTCCGGCGGGATCTGCCGCCCAATATCAAGCTGCAGCAATGCATCGACCAAGCTGCTGTCTTCAAATATTGGCACGTCATTTTTCTTTGCGGTTTCAATAATACGGTGGGCTATCTCACCTTTACCCAGTGCCGTAATCCTGGGAGCGTCATCTCCGGCCTCATAGGTGAGAGCCGCTGCTTTTTTCAGCTTCTTATCCATACTATACCCTCATATCAAAATGTATTTTTTCATATCCGCTTTCATTTATCATTGCTTCAAGAGAAAGAAGGCTGAAGGGCTGCTCAAGGTTTATCACCCTAATTGGGCTGAGATAATAGCCTTTTTCCACCAGAGCTTCTTTCAGCATACGTATATTCTTTTCTATCATGCCGCCTATGCCCTTATTTTCTGTTCTGAAGGTTATATCAACTGTTTTGCCCTTAACCCTTATCATGCTCTCCAAATGACCCAGGTTCATCAGGTCCAGGGCCACAACAACGGTTGCATCCTCAGGGTCTATCCTTTTTTCCCTCTTGCCGTCCTTAAATACATACAGCTTCGCTGCTGTTGTATTATCATTTATAAGCAGCGGAATTTGAAGAAAATTATTATGCTGATTAACATTGCGTATGAAATCAATACAGTCCTTTAGGTTTGAAAGTGCCTCCCTTATTTCAGGGTCGTTATCCCTGCCGGTTTTCAGATAGCTTTCCAGCTTTTCTCCTAGGTTTGCAATATCCTTAAGCTGCTGGGCAACCGCTTCCCTGTCCTCTATTTGCCTTGGCTCAAGAAACACTTTCCTGATGGATTCACTTATTGCTCTAAGTTTCGGATTATCGTCGCGACTGATTTTATCCTGGAGCTTATCAAGAAACCGGGATATTACATCACTGTTCTCGATATTCTTTATAAGCATGCCCAGATTCTTGGGTGTTATCTCCATTTCCTTTGAAACCAGATAAGTAATGGCTTCCATATCGGTATTTTTTATTGAAGCCAGTATACTTTCGACTTTTGCCGCAAGCATTTTTATCTCGCTTTCCGTTTCAATTCCCAGTCCGGCTAATGCCCTGACCAGTTCAACTCCTTTATTGCTCACCGGTACATCCATATTGCCCGCGGGACTTACTTGCCCGGCAGTTCCGGTTGGTGTCTCACTCCTGCCTGTTATTGCAGCCTCTCTGGGAGTCTCATTGTTTTCAGTTATTGCAGCCCCCTCAGAATCGTCACTGCTGCCTGTTATTGTTATAACTGCAGCCTTAACCGGATTTTCTGAAGCCTTGCTGCCATTGACCGAACCTGAAGTTGCCTGCTTTATAATGGCTGCCGTATTTGCGTCCGATTTCTGACTTTCGTTTTCCTGTATTGCTTCAAAAGCTGCGAAATCAGCCGGCCAGTTGAGTACAACCCTATTCAATACATCAACGGGCGTATCCTTTATATTGAGTCTCGAAAGCATCAGTCCCATCTTCTCTCCGGAGCTGTTATTCAGATTATCAATGCTTTTTTGAAGCCCTGTGATATTACTGATTGTTTCCCTGTTCAGAGGAAGCTTATACTTTAGCAGGAGCTTTGCAGCCTCCATATTTTTCTCATTAACCGGCAGATTGAGCTGCTTTAAGAGCTCGGAAACCTTTATATCCGGGTCGGAAGGCTTATCCTCCCCTTTCAGCTCCGCAAAAATCTTCCCGTCTTCTATATCCTTGATAACCAGTTCTACAAAAGCATCCTTAGGTATATTTGCCCCATCATGAAGAACGGCAGTAAATATCTCTCCGCTTTTTGCCCTTATCAATATGCTGTTTCCCAGAGCTTCCAGCACCCTGCCTTTCAGTACATCTCCAACCTCCAGGCTCTTAAGCATTTCCATAAGCTCCGGCTTTATGAATCTTAAGCTTGAAGCATCGATCTTCATTGTAATCACCCCTGAAAATTCTTGGTAAAGGATCTCCTGTGGATGGGCAGAAGCCCGTATTTCTTAATGCACTCAATATGCTCCTTTGTTCCGTAGCCCTTATGTTTGCTGAATCCAAAATGAGGATACTGCTCATCATAAGCTGATACAATCCTGTCCCGTTCCACCTTGGCAATAATAGATGCGGCAGCAATAGAAAGGCTCAGGGCATCTCCTTTTATGATTCCTTTCTGGGGGATGTCCACATCCTTTAAGGTAACGGCATCCAGAAGTATGTAATCCGGTCTTTCACTCAGCCCATCCAGGGCTTTCTTCATAGCAAGGCAGGCAGCATTCAGAATATTTATTTCATCTATGATTTTTTCATCAACAATTCCAATGCTCCAGCACAGGGATTTGGACTTTATTTCTTCATAAAGGTATTCCCTTTTCTCCGCCGACAGCTTCTTGGAGTCATTCACTCCCGGTATGAGTACTCCCTCTCCAAGTATAACTGCAGCTGCTACTACAGGCCCCGCCAATGGGCCTCTTCCCACCTCATCAACCCCTGCAACCAGCTTGTAGCCTTTTTCATAGCACTTCCGTTCATATTCCGTCATCCGGATCAGCCGTTCCTTTTCCTTATCGTCAAACTTTATCCTTACAGCCATTTCTACACCTCATTCGTATATATAGAATTATCGGATAATTCCTCATAAAAATATAAGCATATACATTCTGATGTACATGCTTATTATAGCATATTGTTGTGGTAGTGCAGGAGTTTGAGGTATTTAATTCTGAGTCAAGTTAGTGGAATAGTGCATATCAGTGATTTTATGGGTAATGGGAAGCTTTGCATTCCTGAAGATACTGTATGTAATAAACAACCAATATATATAATCACCACATAATTCTGAAAGACTTAATTGCTTTTCTA
The DNA here is from genome assembly GCA_022706865.1 of Bacillota bacterium. The sequence goes on along the minus strand of JAKJBT010000014.1, from coordinate 1,913 downwards.
CGTTATGAAAATTAAATTAATAATTGTCTTTCTTAATCATAATCATACAAACACTTTTCAAAAAACTTAAATGCAATATTATACATTAATTCATCTTCATCCGAAATAGTTCTTCCATGATCTCCTGCACCTCTTGAACTATTAATTACATCAAAAAATTGCTCAAACTTCACTTTATCACTGAATATATTTTGATAATCCTTCCAATCCTTTAACATAATATGCTTAAGCTGTGAAAAGTAAAGTTCCTCCATAGCATCTAATAGTTTTTTCTCATTTATTTTAGAAAATTGCGTTTTGTCTATGGTCGTTCCTTCTATGTATTCAATAAGCTTTTGTTTTGCCTTTTTCCCATACTTTGATTGAAGATTATAAAATATTATCTTTCTAAGCTTATTCTCCAATTTTTCTCTACGAATATTTATTCTAGATCGTTTTTCACTCTGACTATTCAGACTTTTATCATAGACAAATTTATCTTTAATGTATTCTTCAATTGACTTAATTTGTTTTCTTCATGTGATGTATCACTATATTTTTCTTCTATTTGCTTTATTATTTGCTCCAAAAATTCATTCCATCTATTATGGTGATACTGAGAGCAGTCAAAATATATTGCTGCACCGTTTTCTTTTTCTATTCTTAATCGAAGCAAATTTAACACAGATGTTTTTCCAATACGTCTTAATCCAAATAAACCGCCTTGCTCACCTTGCATATATTTCCCATATAGTTCAGATATTATATTTGTCCTATCTTTTCCAAAAAACAGAGTATCGCTATTCAATGGCGATGCTATGCCAAATAGGTCTCTTTCATATAAAAAATCTCTTAATCTGTTCTGCAATTCATCTTCACTAACACCATTGCTTAACTCATTATAACAAAATGGTACAATTAGTCTTGCATCCGGATTTTTAATTCTGTCTTCCTTAACTATGGTTACTACATTTTCGTTAGCATCAAATAAAAAACAAGTTATTTTATCTAATCTATTTTTAAATTCTTCACTTGTAATCAATAAGTAATCCAAAAAGTCCTTAGTTCTACTTATAAACTCATTCATACCATCATTGCTACACAAGATTAAGACTTCATTACCTAGGTTGTACAAATTTTTTAGTTGAGAAGATGGTTTAAAGAAATGAATTGTATAATAGCTGCTCTTAAAATATTGTTCTCTCGAAAATGTAATCAATCCATACCTCGAAATACTTTTTATTGCATTTACTATCTGTACTCCACCTTTAATTTCAATTTCTTTTCCAGTACGCCTATCCTTAGATATTCCTACTCTATCATTTGGATTTACAAGTTTCATGATTCTCCTCCTATCATACAGATAAGTTATTACTATTACTGCAAAAGTTCCATTCTTCCTATTGCAGACATAACCAACACCAAAACATTGTCGTATATTTCTGCTCAATTCTATTTAATTCAGGATTTACAGCATTGTCTCACTAGTTTTTTATACAATCTTCGACAATATAAATTAAATCATTCACAACAATTACTATAACTTAATTTACATTATTCGATATTCGTTCCCATATTCCTCCATATTTGTTAAAATAATATCAAACAAACTTTAATCAATATATTTACACGCATTATAATGCGCATTATAATATAGATATAGGGGGTACTCAGGTGAAGTCATATTCTTCGCGAGAAGTGATTAAAATACTAGAAGAAAACGGATGGTATTTTATTAGGTGTGTTGGAGATCATTATCAGTTTAAGCATAAATCAAAATCAGGTAAAGTAACAATAACGCATCCGGTAAAAGACATACCCATTGAAACTCTGAAAAACATAGAAAAACAGGCGGGAATAAAATTCAAATAATTCCTGCTCCTTTTATAAAAATAAAATATTAATAATTATAAGGAGATATTTCTTATGAAAAA
>JAKJBT010000100.1 GCA_022706865.1 Bacillota bacterium | reverse complement strand
GGCAAATTGGATGTGGAGATCCGGTAAAACCGGACCTAATCCTCATATATTACTTCAAAAACTACGATATCCCATGAAAAAACACGGTTTCCGTTTCTGGCTGAAACCGTGTTTGTCTGCAAACTGAAGGCTGCCGATAAGGCAGCCTTCTTTCTATTTAAGATTGATAAACCTGTCGATATCCTTCCTGATAAGCTCCAGAGAGCTTCTCCAGAAGTCCGGATCGTGCACGTCAATATTCATGACCTTTGCAACATCCGCAATATTCATCCTGCCTGTCACCGACAGCATCCTGTCATACTCCGCCGTGAATTCCTTGCCCTTCTTCAGGTACTCGGCATACAAGCCCTTTGAGAAAAGCAGTCCGAAAGCGTAGGGGAAGTTGTAGAAGTTATAGTCGGCACTGTAATAGTGCGGCTTGCACAGCCACATGTAAGGATGAAGGAGTTCATGGTCTAGTCCGTTTCCGTATGCTTCCTTCTGTGCATCAAGCATTATCTCCTTCAGCTCATTTACGGATAATGAGCCGGATTCCCTTCTTTTGAATACTTCGCTTTCAAAAATAAAGCGGCTGTATATATCTACTATGACCTGGGCCGAATCTGATATATCGTTTTCCAGCATGGAGAAAGCTTCCTCCTTACCGGCTGTCTTTAATGCCGCTTCTTTGACTATAGTCTCGCAGAATATAGAAGCTGTCTCCACTATAGGCATCGGGTAATCAGAGTTGAGGTACTCTTCCTTCACAAGGCATGCCCCGTGATACCCATGGCCCAGCTCATGAGCCAGGGTGGTCATATTGCTGAAGCTTCCGTCAAAGTTTGCGAGTATTCTGCTCTCCCCTATTGAATGAAGATTTTCACAAAAAGCCCCTCCCCGTTTTCCTTCTCTTGGCTCCGCATCTATCCAGCGGTTATCGAAGGCATGGGCGGCATAATCTGCCAGCCTGTCACTGAAGGTTCTGAAGCTGGCAACTATATAGTCTCTGGCTTCCTTATAGCTGAATTGCATATTGACATCCCCCATGGGGGCAAACATGTCATAGAAAGGCAGCCCGTTCTTATATCCCATAAGCTCTGCCTTTTTCCTGAAATACCTGTGGAAGTCCGGCAGGCTTTCCCGCATTGCGGCAATCATTGCATACAGTGTTTCCAAATCCATCCTTGAATCCAGAACCGTCTTCTCCAAAGGGGACTTGTAACCCTTCATCCGCGATACGGTGATTACTTCTCCTTTTATGCCATTCAGGCAGGCGGCCACAGATTCGTCAATCTTCTGATAAGCCTTCAGCTCCGCTTCATAGGCCTTTTTTCTCAGTTCAGCATCCTTATTGTATGCCATATTCCTGATTATCGGCAGCGGAAGCTTCTTATCCTCTCCATCCAATGTAATTTCCACAAGAAGTGTGGAGGTTAAAAGCTCCTGAAGCTTTTCCCATGCGGCAGAGCCTGTTGTCTTCATTTTTGATATCAGCACTTCTTCTTTGTCGCTCAGCAGATATTTGCTCTTTTCGAGATTCTCCCTGAAGAAGAACTCGAACTTCTTCAGGTAACTGTCAGAGGCAATGATTTCATCTATATTGCTTATGGTTCCAAGCCATTTCTGGAAGCTTACTTCGGGCTTTGTAAGCTCTGTGGCTTTTTCCTCCAGGCAGTCGATTACCTTCAGTGCCTTTTCATTCCTGGCTTCCACACTGACGGTAAGCTGCGCGTAGCTGTAAAGCCGTGTATACAGCATATAGAACTCATTGATGGTCTTTATATATCTTCTCAGCTTATGGGCCGCATTTGATGAATCCTTAAAATTGCTCTCGGCCCATTCCTTTATCCCCTCAATATCCTTGATACACTTCTCATAGTCCTTCTTGAACTCTTTTGATTCAAAGGATTTATACAGTTCATCCAGACTCCATCTCTGATCCATTAGATAACCTCCACTCATTTTTTATATATATCATTTCCCTATTAGTTTTTGTTTAAGCTCTCTTTCTATAGCTGCAAGCTCTTCTTCCGCCTGCTTCCTCTTTATGCGGCCTTCCTTCTGGATATTCAGGGTTTCGTCAATTGTGGCTATAAGATCCTCATTTACCTTCTTAAGAGTCTCTATGTCCACGACTCCCCGCTCAGTCTCCCTTGCCAGGTCAATTGAACCGGTCTTCAGCATCTCCGCATTCTTCTGTAGCAGTGTATTAGTGGTATCAGTTACTTCCTTCTGAACCGCCAGGGCATTTTTCTGCTTTGCCAGGCTTATTGCGATGACAATCTGATTCTTCCACAGGGGTATGGTATTCAATATGGAGCTTTGTATCTTTTCCACCAGCACCTGGTTATTGTTCTGAATAAGCCTAATCTGGGGCGCTGTCTGCAGGGACACCATCCTGCTGAGCTTCAGGTCGTGTATTTTCTTCTCAAATCTGTTTGCCATCTGTATAAGGTCATTCAGCTTCTGCGCATCTAAAGGGTCATTGGTCTCATTCACCTTGGCCTGCATTTCCGGGATTACTTTTTCGTTGATTTCCTTAAGCTTCAAAGTTCCTGCCATTATGTAATAGTTGAGGTTGCCCAGGTATTCAAGGTTCTTCTCAAACAGGTAATCCAGCAGGGTTATATCCTTTAACAGCTGCATCTTGGATTTGTCCAGTTCATCCACGATTTTCTCAATCTCGGTGCTGAGTTTCTGATATCTTGCAGCAAATTTCTGGGTATTGTTAACTAAAGATCCGAAAATGGGAAACCTGGACATGAATCCCTTGCCCGAGCTTACACCATCAACATCCAATTCTTTTACCTTAAGCATAAGGTCGGTGAGTATATCCCCCACATAACCGCTGTCCTTTGATCTTACCTCGCTTACAATGTTATCCGCAAAACCGGCTATCTGGCTTTGGGCCCCCACCCCGTACTGAAGTATGAACTGGGAATCCTCCAAATTAATGGTTTTTATTATTTCTTCCAGCCTCTGTTTCTGCTCTTCAGTAAGCTTGGAAAGGTCGACTTCCTCCATCACGGTCTCCGCAACCTTGTATTTTTCCGCTTCCATAATCACTCCTCCTTCGTACAAATATATATACGTAAATAATTAACCTTTTTACTGATTCCGATATAATACCATTTTATCATTTTTTTCACAAAAATATATATGCAATAAGTTTAAAGATATTTATGCGTATAGTATAATTGAATATAGCCTTTTTGCCACGACGGGAAATATACAAAGGATTACGATATGAATTAAAGGGGTAATTGTATGATAGAATACAGAAAGCTAACCCATGAAGATTATGATGACATATTGGATATCTGTAAGGATATCTGGGGAGGAACCGATTATCTTCCTGAGATTTTTCATAAATGGGTTGATGATAAGGGCTTGTTTCTGGGCGCCGTTGATACTGATACCGACAAGGTAATAGGAACGGATAAATATTCTGTGCTTTACGACGGCAGCGGCTGGCTTGAAGGGTTGAGAACCCATAAGGATTGCCGGGGGCGGGGCATAGGAAAGGAACTGGCTGTAAGGATCTTTAATAAGGCCCTGGAGGATCTTGGAAGCGGAAAAATAAATAAAATTGCGTTTTCCACTCACATCTCATCAGTTGAAAGCATCAGTCTGATGACAAAACTCGGTTTCAGGCTGAAGCAAGAGTATAAATTCATTTGGAAGGAATACAGCGATGCGGACAATTCATTGGGCATCGGAGACTTTGACGTAGAAAGCTGGAAGCCTTCCTATGACGAATTTGCAAATCTGCCATATATTAAAAGAAGAGACGGCATTCTGCCTTTTGTGTTTCTCTTTCAGAAACCCACACCGGAGCTGTATGAAGAGCTGCTGAAGGAAAAATGCTTCGTATCGATAAACGGGCACAAGGGGCTTTTCAAGTTAAAAGGCGATCCTCATTTCATAGTGTTTGATGAAAGTTTTGAGGGTATAAATACCTTTATGAATTACTATTTACTGACCCTTGCGGGCAAATGCCCCGTTCCGCCTCTGACCTCGGTTATGCCGGCAGATACGGAACTGATAGAAGCCCTCAGTGCAGGCGGATTCGGTATGATGGACCCTTCAACCTGCGATTATCTGTATTATATATATGAAGGATGATGCGACGGGGGGACATGGGGACATGGGGACGTTTCTCTTGTCCCGCCTTCAGCGGGACAAGAGAAACGTCCCCGTGTCCCCGTCTTTATGGTACAAATACCTTTAAGAAATGCTTTTTGACCTCTATATCCAGGGGGAAGCCCGGTCCCCGTTCTCCGTCAATGTCGGTCTCACAACCGCCTTCACAGGTAATGGCAAGCCTGCCGGCCTGAAAATTATAGAGGTTGGCGTCTCCAATATGCTCTCCCCTCAATATCTTCAAAAATAAAGCAAGTATATTTGTAATATTTGTGTTCTTAACCGCTATTATGTCCAGCAGCCCGTCATCTATTACAGCATTGGGCGCAAGCCTGTTGAAGCCTCCCGCCGAGCTGCCGTTCAATATAAGGAGCATCAGGAAGTTGTCCTCGATAACATTGCTTCCATACTGAAGCCTCATTTTGAATGGAGTAAACCTGGGTATCTTCTCTATGCCTTTCATGTAATAAGCCAATTTTCCCAGGGCATTTTTCAGATTCGTATCCGTTTCATAGGCAACATCCGAAAGCAGCCCCGCACTGCATACGTTTAAAAAGTAGCTGTTGTTGACCCTTCCTATATCAACTTTTTTTGTCCTGCCCTTTTCTATTATTTCACAGCAGGCTTCAATATCTCCCGGTATATTAAGGTGTGCTGCAAAATCATTGGCTGTGCCGAAGGGAAATATCCCGACGGGAAGTTTCAGCTTCCTTGATGCCATAATATTTATTACAGTGCTTAGAGTACCGTCGCCTCCTGAAATGCAAACAGCCTCATAGTCCTCATGTATGTCAAAAAAAGCCCGGTCAAGTTCATTTACATCACTGCTTCTGAAAGGAACCATCATATACCCGGCCTTTTGAAACCTTTCAATGAGATAATCAAGCCTGTCCTTGAAGACACCTTCTCCGGAGTACGGATTATATATGAACTTCAGCTTTTTCATTCTCTCACCCCGCTTCACATAATATAATGAATTCTTCAGAATTTATGATTGTGCCATGTGCTTGCGCATATTATATCATAGATTATTCTACTAATACGTGTCATTTTTATTCTATATGCATGGCTGCTGTAATGTCATTGACAATTCCTCCGAGGATTGTCCGCATAGCCAAAAGCCATGGAAAGCGTCAATAAAAATGATATAATAATTATATTAGGCGGCATTCAAGCCTAAAGCCGTAGATTTATAAGGAGCATTCCTGTAAAGAAAAACAATGAACTTTGAAAAAGTAGACGCCTGACACTAAAATAGTATTGTGCTGATCCAGACAAGAAAGGCACAAAACTAAAATAATGGAGGCGTCATATATGAAG
>JAKJBT010000099.1 GCA_022706865.1 Bacillota bacterium | reverse complement strand
AGATACACAGTAAAATCCGTGGGATTTACGTGAGGTAAATCCAGCACATACCAACAGGAGGTTGGGTTTATGTGCGTCAGGATTTTACAAGTATCAAGCTCTGATTCTGTCCAAAGCTAATATCGTGTGAGTCGATACATAAGGCTAGTGCTCTATATGATGACTGCAAACCTAAAATAAGTCGCATTATACTTCTATTGTGCAACAGTCTCCGTACGGAGCTATGTAATTTCTGTTTTTACGGAAGATACTTCCCTCTGATTTCTTCCAGATCCGAGGCCTCGAGGTTATCGACCACTTCAATTATGCCTAATATGGAGTTACCCTTTATAATTGCATAACCATCAATATTTTTTGGACTAAACTCGATTTCATTTATACCTTTTTTGGCAGTAAAGGTCGTAACATCTTTTCCTGTTGCCGCATCTACTATCAGGTACCCCCCTTCAGCATTGTCAAAATCGGTTAAATCAAAGGTCAGCCTGATTTTCCCGCCGCTGCCTGCAACAGCTATCAAAGGCTGAAGCTCATAACCGATACCTTTGAATGTCACACTTTGATATTTCCCATCAATTATTGCTTTATTAATTAACTTTTCAGTCGGCACCTTGCTTATATCATCGCCATATATGCTGGGCTGGCTTGGTTCCTCATCAATCGGCACTGCACAGCAGCTTGGGCCTGTACTTGGAGGCGGCAGGGACGGATCAGCCTTCGAGGTATCCACGGAATCAAGATTATCAACGACCTTTATGACACCGCCTATCATACCCATCCAGCAGCTGAAGTTTATATCCTTATCCCCCGGTGTAAATTCTATAATATTTTCTCCCTTTTTAATTTTCCGCTCAAGATTCAATGCCCGTGCAACAATCGCATTATTACAGGAGTTCAGTTGTTTTCCGTCAATTATCCACTTGACAGGTATTCCTTTCTGGACATAAAAAGCATTAGGTGCATAACCGTTGTTGTCTGCAGTCATGTTTATAATCTGAATGCCATCCTGCAAGGTCGCCTTAGCGACATATGGATTTGAAGCGCCTCCTGAATTGCTGGCGAAGGCAGTTATAGGATTAATATTGATGCCTGCAAGAGCAAAACCCCTGTTGCCCATAATCATGCCGAGTACTATTATAAGCACACCGCTGAATTTAAGTATTTTCTTGGTATAACCTTTGCTGAGCAGCCCTGATAATGCGCCGAAGGTCAGCATTAGGGGTACTGTTCCTATAGAAAATACAAACATTGCCAGGGCTCCTTTTGCCGCACTTCCGGTACCCAGAGCGAAAAGCTGCATGGTCTGGAGCGGACCGCAAGGCATTAGTCCGTTTAAAAGTCCGACAATAAGCGGAGAGCCTGACCTGGATTTTGCTTTACATGCAAATTGAGGAAGCCTGATCTGAAATTTCCTGAAAGCGCTGAAGCCTGCCATATTTAAACCCATAATAATCATAAATACACCGGCAAATATCTGTACGGCTGCTTTTGCAGCTATAGAAAGCGAAAACACTGAGCCAAGGGCGCCAATAAGACCGCCGAGTATTGTGTAAGATATGACTCTCCCAATGTTATATAACAGAGCCGGCTGGATGGCTTCGTACCTGTTTCTGCTTTCTTTTGACAAGCTTTGTGAAAGCATAATTCCGCCGCACATACCTACACAGTGTAGTGAAGTAAGAACTCCTACAATGAAAAGAACTGCATAGGAAGCATTGGTAAGCTTTGCTTCCATGTCAAAACCGCCGGTTTTTAATCCGAGCAGCACTACACCCATAGCAATTATAAGGATCCCCATGAGTTTATAGTCCTTTGAACCTTCTGTGCTGTATCCTGCATTTTTTACAGCATCCTTAATATTATTCATGCTGCATAATTCATCATTATATTCAATTTCCATATATTGACCGCTGTAACTGGCTTTAGCATATATAACTCCCTCTAATTGCCTGACGGCTTTTTCAACACGGCTTTCACAAGAGGTGCAGGTCATTTCATAAATTTTGATTTTATCTCTCTTAATGCTCATAACTATCCTCCTTAATGTACTTGTGAGTTATAGTATATATATCAAATATGATGATTTTATGGAGATTCGGGAAAAATAAATAAATGTATGAATGTATCTTCATAAAATCTCCATAATGTGATATTATATTTATATACAGATAGGGTAGGGGGGTAAAGTAAATACGAGAGGAGAAATATAATGCGATCAGATATTTTTAAGATAAATGGTATGACATGTGCAGCATGTGCCAAAGCAGTAGAGAGAGCAGTTAAGAAGCTGGAAGGAGTAACGGATGCTACGGTTAATTTAGCGACAGAGAAGCTTTCCCTTACCTATGATGAAGCAAAGCTAAAACCAGGCGACATTGCTGAGGCTGTTTCAAAAGCAGGTTACGAAGCAATACAGGAAAATAACACCAAGGAGGTTTCAATACCGATTGAAGGTATGACCTGTGCTGCTTGTGCCAAATCAATTGAGAGGGCAGTAGGCAAGCTTTCGGGAGTGGAGTCTGTATCAGTCAATTTTGCAACAGAAAAAGCGAATATCAAATACAATCCGACTGATCTGCGACTGTCGGAAATTAAGCAGGCTATTGCTAAAGCCGGCTATAAAGCCCTTGAAATAGAGAGCAAGGATAAGGTGGATGAGGATAAAAAGCGTAAGGATAGAGAAATTCGAATCCTGTGGACTAAGTTTATTGTTTCGGCAGTTTTTTCTGTTCCGCTTCTTTATATAGCAATGGGCCATATGCTTGGATTGCCTCTGCCGGAAGCTTTGCATCCAATGGATCATCCGCTGAGATTCGCTTTGGCGCAGATTCTTCTTACCGTGCCGGTAGTCATAGCAGGATACCGTTTTTATACAGTAGGGTTCAAGGCAATATTGCACAGAAGCCCCAACATGGATTCATTGATAGCGATGGGTACCTCAGCTGCAGTGCTTTACAGCCTGTACTCAACCTATCAGATAAGCCTCGGGCATTTTATGTATGTTGAGGATTTATACTTTGAAACAGCAGGAGTCATTATCACATTGATTCTTTTAGGGAAATCTCTGGAAGCGGTATCAAAAGGAAGGACCTCGGAGGCTATCAAGAAATTGATGGGTCTGGCTCCCAAAACAGCCATTGTAATGCAGGAGGGTGAGGAAATTGAGATACCCATTGAGGAAGTAGAGGTGGGCGATATTATAGTAGTAAAGCCCGGTTCAAAAATTCCTGTGGATGGTGAAGTGGTTGAAGGCCTTACAGCAATTGATGAATCCATGCTGACCGGTGAGAGTATTCCTGTGGAGAAAAGGCCCGGAGATAAAGTGTTCGCAGCCAGTATCAATAAGACCGGTTCCATAAAGTTCAAGGCTACAAAGATAGGCAGTGACACAGCCCTGGCTCAGATAATAAAGCTGGTGGAAGATGCTCAGGGCTCAAAGGCGCCGATTGCACAAATGGCGGATATTGTTTCAGGGTATTTTGTACCGATTGTTTTCATAATAGCAACCTTATCAGCATTGGCATGGTACTTTATCGGCGGGGAAACAGCGGTATTCTCCTTGACGATATTTATAGCCGTATTGGTTATTGCCTGCCCCTGCGCATTAGGCCTGGCTACTCCGACGGCAATAATGGTCGGAACAGGCAAAGGTGCGGAATACGGAGTGTTGATTAAAGGCGGAGAAGCACTTGAAACAACACATAAAATAAAGACGATAGTATTTGACAAAACCGGTACGATAACTGAAGGAAGGCCGGAGGTAACTGATATTGTTACCACAAAAATTATAGACAGAAACAGGCTTCTTCAGATTGCCGCTTCTGCTGAGAAAGGCTCAGAGCATCCGCTGGGAGAGGCAATAGTCCGCGGGGCAGAGAAAGAAAATCTGGAAAATCTCAAGGTTGACAAGTTCAATGCAATACCGGGTCATGGTATTGAGGTTGAGATCGAAGGGAAGAATATACTACTGGGCAACAGGAAGCTTATGACAGAAAGGAATATCAGTCTTTCCGAGCTTGAAACCGAATCAGACAGATTGGCCTCAGAAGGAAAGACACCTATGTATGCAGCAATTGACAATCAGCCGGCCGGTATTATTGCAGTTGCGGACATAGTAAAAGAGAGCAGCGCCAAAGCAATAAAGAAGCTTCATGAAATGGGTATAGAAGTAGCCATGATTACCGGAGACAATCGCAAGACAGCTGAGGCCATAGCAAAGCAGGTCGGAATAGACCGGGTACTGGCTGAGGTTCTTCCCCAGGATAAGGCTAATGAAGTTAAAAAGCTGCAGTCTGAAGGCAAGAAGGTTGCAATGGTTGGCGACGGAATCAACGATGCACCCGCATTGGCACAGGCGGATATAGGTATTGCCATCGGCTCAGGTACTGACGTGGCAATGGAATCTGCAGATATAGTATTGATGAGAAGCGATTTGATGGATGTGCCTACTGCTATTCAGCTAAGTAAGAGTACTATCAGAAATATCAAGCAGAACCTTTTCTGGGCATTCGGTTACAATGTAGCCGGGATACCGGTTGCAGCAGGATTGCTTCACGTCTTTGGAGGCCCGCTTTTAAATCCGATACTGGCAGCGGCAGCAATGTCGTTAAGCTCAGTTTCCGTATTAACAAATGCCTTAAGGCTGAAAGGCTTTAAACCATATAAGTAGGCTTGGGACGCGAGCCACGTGTAATTCGGAATCCGGAACTTGCAATCGAACCCGAAGGGAATAACAAATAGAAATTTAAGGAGGAATAAAAATGAAAAAACAGATTAGTATTGAAGGAATGAGCTGCGGCCACTGCGTTAAGCATGTTGAGGGCGCACTTGGCGAGGTTCCCGGCGTTATAAAGGTCGATGTGAGCTTGGAAGGCAAATACGCAATTGTGGAATTGGAAAAGGAAGTTCCCGATTCTGTGCTTAAGAATGCGGTTGATGAGGCAGGCTATGATGCCGGAACTGTAAAAGAGCTGTAAACAAGCAGTAAAGGAGGAATACCCTTGGATTGTAATTGCGACCACAATGTAACTGTCCGAACAGAAAAAGAAAAGAAGGATATCATATCAAGGCTGAACCGCATTGAGGGGCAGGTAAGGGGCATCAAAGGAATGATAGAGAAGGATGTATATTGTGACGACGTTTTAAACCAGATATCCTCTGTAAACTCAGCAATGAATTCGGTGGGCAAGCTGATTTTGAAAAATCATATGAAATCCTGCCTGATAAAACGTATTCAAGCCGGAGAACTGGATGTGGTCGACGAGCTGCTTTACACAATTGAAAAAATGCTGAAATAAATAATTGGAAAAAGAGAACCTTGTTGTCTTAGAACAGCGGGGTTCTATTCTTATGTGCTTATTCTGCTTACAGTTTTGTATGGGAGATTCATATTTTTTTTATTTTAAATTAAAACTCTACGGAGCGTTTATTGAATTATTGTTCGTCTGCGGTTATT
>JAKJBT010000013.1 GCA_022706865.1 Bacillota bacterium | reverse complement strand
GATCGGGACGAGTAGACCATGTTCGGTTAACAGAGACGGAGATCCGCCGGCTGAAAGATTTCCTTGACAAGAATGGTTGAAAACCACCCGGGAGTAGCATTCTGAAATGACAGTAAGAAATGACGTTAGCTGCGTTAAAGCTTTGAGTGGGTTTATACCAATATGGGTGGAACCGCGGGAGTCAGGCTCCCGTCCCTTTCAGGGACGGGAGCTTTTTGTATTGAATAAAAAACATAAAGGAGCAGGTGATAGATGTGGTAGAAGTCAGAGTTCCGGCTTCAAGCGCAAATATGGGTCCGGGTTTTGATTGTCTTGGAGTTGCACTAAATCTGTATAACCGTTTTCAGATTGAAGAAAGCGGAAGCGGGTTATTAATTGACGGATGTGAAGAGACTTACAGAAACGAAAAAAACCTTGTGTATGTTTCAATGCAGAAATGCTTTGAGAAGATAGGCTGCGGCAATAGGTACAAGGGATTGAAAATCAACGTTGAAAGTGACATACCCATATCAAGAGGATTGGGAAGCAGTGCGGCATGTATACTGGGGGGAGTGCTGGCAGCCAATGAAATAGGCAGAGGAAACCTGAACAAGAATGAGATATTGGAGATTGCTTCAGAGATAGAAGGGCACCCGGACAATGTTGCCCCGGCACTATTCGGAGGGATGACAGCATCTATTAAAGACGGAGACAGGGTTTATTTTGAGAAAATCAAACTTCCTCCGGGGCTGAAGTTCTGTGCGATAATTCCTGATTTTAAGCTGTCTACAAAGGAAGCAAGAGCAGTCCTTCCGGACAGTATCCCATACAAGGACGGCGTTTATAATGTGGGAAGGGTATCCTTGCTTATAGCAGCCCTTTCAAACGGAAACTTTGATATGCTGAAGCTGGCATGCAAGGATAGGCTTCATGAGATATACAGGGGCAAGCTTATAGGCAATTACAACGAAATAGTCGAAGAGTGCAACAGATTGAACAGTCTTTGTGTATTCCTCAGCGGAGCAGGCCCCACCATCATGGCTGTTTTAAAAGAGGAAGAGACGGATTTCCGCAGACAAATGGAAGAATATTTGTCAAAGCTTGAATGCAAATGGATAATAAAAGAGCTGAAGTCCGATAACAATGGGGCTTGTGTAGTAAACATTTAGACAGGAGGATTATCATGAGAATAATAGTTCAAAAATTCGGCGGCACCTCGGTTGCATCAGTAGAAAGAAGAAATATGGTGATAGATAAGGTAATATGTGCGATAGAGCAAGGATACAGCCCCGTTGTGGTAGTATCAGCAATGGGAAGGAAAGGGGATCCCTATGCCACCGACAGCCTCTTATCGCTGATAAACGGTAAAGGTTGCAATGTGGATAAACGGGAGGCCGATCTGCTGATGTCCTGCGGTGAAATCATATCTGCAGTTGTTATGGCAGAGGCTTTTGCTGAAAGAGGATATAAGACGAGAGTTCTTACAGGGGGAAATGCAGGAATTATAACAGACGACAATTTTGGCAATGCCGGTGTAATAAATGTTGAAGCCGAAAAGGTCTTAAAGGTTCTTGAACAGGGATTGATACCTATTGTAACAGGATTCCAGGGCATGACGGAGGATGGAGACTTTACTACTCTTGGAAGAGGGGGTAGTGATGTGACGGGAGCCCTGCTGGGAAAAGCGTTAAATGCGGAATATGTGGAAATCTATACCGACGTAGACGGTATTATGACTGCTGATCCCAATATTGTGCCCAATGCAAAGATAATAGACAGAATGGACTATAGAGAGGTTTTTGAGCTGGCGCATCAAGGGGCGAAGGTTATCCACCCCCGTGCTGTGGAATATGCTTTGGAAGACAATATACCTTTGATCGTAAAAAATACTTTCTCCGATACTCCCGGTACAGTAATTACCAATCTAGTGGAATACGAAGACAACCTATTTACGGGGGTCACAAGTATGGCAAACAAGGCCATGGTAATTGTCAATCCAAATGAAGTGCCTGAAGGCGGGGCCGAAGCTGTTTTCAAACTGCTGGAGAAGAGAAAAATAAGCATTGATATTATAAGTGAATCTCAGGATCAGAAGGTTTTCATCGTGGACAGCGATGCAGCAACAGAGGTTGAGAATATCTTGAAACAGCTGTGTGCGGAGTACAGGATCATCAATAATTGCAGCGAGATTTTCCTTTTAGGGAATAAAGCAAGCGGTATGGAGGAGATAATGTCAAAGTTGGCAGAAACATTGGAGGTCAGCAATGTAAACGTATTGCAGATAGCAACTTCGCATAATGCCATTTGCTGCCTGGTTGGAGAGGCAGACAACAAAAAAGCATTGAATGAGCTGCATAGGGCATTTTTCTGTGCCGTCTGATAATATACAGGATATTTGAAAGGAATGAAGCAAAGATGGGAAAGGTTAGGATAGCATTATTAGGGCTTGGAACTGTAGGACAAGGAGTATGGAGCATATTAAGCACCAATAAAGATGAGATTCTGAGGAAATGCGGCTGTGAAATAGAGGTTGCAAAAATACTTGTGAGAAATCCTGATAAATCCAGAGGGGTCAAAGTGCCGGAAGGGATAATTACCACCGATGTTAATGATATTTTAGATGACAGCAGCATAAAAATCGTAATTGAGCTTATGGGCGGAACTGAGCCGGCAAAAGATTACATGCTTAGGGCAATGAGGCGCAAAAAGCATGTGGTAACTGCAAACAAGCTGCTGCTGGCAACACAGGGTGAAGAGCTCTTCAATACAGCAGAACAGGAGAGAGTGCTCTTCTATTATGAAGCAAGTGTGGGAGGCGGTATCCCGATAATCAGAGAAATTAATGAGAGCCTGACTGCCAATAGAATTGACAAGCTTGTAGGCATAATTAACGGAACGACCAACTATATTCTGACTAAAATGACCCGGGAGGGCATGGATTTCAACGAAGCTCTGAAGGAAGCACAGGAGAAAGGATATGCAGAAGCAGATCCATCTTCTGATGTAGACGGGTATGATGCGGCTTATAAGCTAGCAATAATGTCCTCATTGTCCTTTGGTACGAAGATTGATTTCTCTTCCATATACAGGGAGGGGATCAGTAATATAAAAGCTGTTGACATTGATTATGCAAACAGGTTCGGTTATGTTATAAAGCTCCTGGCAATAGGCAAGGAAGCAGGCGGAAGGCTTGAGCTGAGGGTACATCCTGCAATGGTTCCAAAGGACCATCCCCTTGCAAATGTAAATGACTCCTTTAATGCTATTTTCATAAAGGGAAATGCGGTGGGAGACCTTATGTTGTACGGAAGAGGAGCAGGAGACCTACCCACGGGCAGTGCCGTAGTAGGGGATATTATTTCAATCCTGAGGAGCAATATTGCGTTATCTACACTGTACTCCTTCAAGAACGGCAGGACTCAAAAAGAAGTCAAAAGTGCAAATGAGAATGTCTCCGAATACTATATAAGGCTTAATGTAAAGGATCAGCCCGGAATACTGGGAGAAATAGCCGCAGTGCTGGGGAGGCATGATGTCAGCATAGTGTCGGTTACACAGGATATCAAGGATGAAGAAAATGTATCCATTGTGTTTATTACTCATGAGGCTCTGGAGGGAAATGTTACCGAGTCAATTAAGGAAATCAGAATGCTTGATAGGGTTAACAATTTGGAGAATTTAATAAGAATCGAAAATTTTAATTAGCCGTTAATAAATAAAACCTTGATCTTTTCAAGGTTTTTTTCATATGGAGCTGGAGATGGGACTCGAACCCACGACCTGAGCATTACGAATGCTCTGCTCTACCGACTGAGCCACTCCAGCATTTATTAACATTTTTATTCTATTTCAGGTTCCGTTTCGGCTTCTGAGGCATGTCAATCAGAAACTCGGTAATTAAAAAACCTGCAATTATCGGCAGAGAAATATAGAACCACAAATCAGATTTCTTTACAAGCTTCAGTATGAATGCTTCTACAAGAATAACTCCACCCCATATAAGAGATTTTTTCGTGGTTTTATCCATATTGTACCTCCTGCTGCTATTGATATGAATCAAAGCAAGTCACCTTAATATTCTATCACTATTATAACAAAAAAGTAAGTCAGGTACACATTAAAATTATACACTAACCACATTTTTTTGTTTTGTAGAAGCATTAATACACATTGTTCAAGCTAAAGCCACATAAAAAAAGGAATTATTGGGAATAAAAATAGTCAGAGGCAAGAAATTTCTCTGCAATCGAAAATTTTCTGCTGATGCGTTATAATTGATACATGGAAAGTACAGGCGGAACCATACAGAATGGAGTGATAAAGTTGAAATATAAATACAAAGGCTCGCTGAGCCTGATCCTGATTGCAGCATTCATTATATGCACGGCAGTCGGAATGGCATCCTGTGCCCCAACCCCGGCTCCAACTCCGACCCCGGCTCCGGAACCTGAGCCTGCACCGGAACCTGAACCTGCGCCGGAGGAAGAGTCATTGATCGGCTTTTATCCGTTGAAGGAGGGCAATATGTGGGAATATGAGGGGGAAGGAATGGAATATGCCTCTTTTATTCAAAAGGTAATATTCAGCTCGGGAAACAGACATCAGGTTACCATTGACAATGGAGGTACCGTAATCGCCAATGTGCTGGAGGAAAGCAAGGACAGCATTGTGAATACCTACAGGTCGGGAGAAGAATTCAGCGGCGGGAATTTACTGGATAAACCAAGCAATGTAAATATAATAATGCTGCAAACACCGCTGGAGAAAGGGAACTTCTGGATAAGCGAAGAAAACCACTATGAGATAATAAATACGGAAGCTGATGTTGTTGTTCCTGCAGGAGAATTCAAAGGCTGTATAGCAGTTAAAGTTACTTTCAAGGATCAGACTTCAAACATGATATACTATTATAAGCAGGGAATAGGTATGGTTCAGTCCGAGTTCAGGACGGATACAGGTGACCTGGTCACATCTAAATTGAAGAGATATGAGCTTAAGTAAGATAAAGAAGACTCCTACATTGAGGGGTCTTCTTCCTTTTTAATAACTGCTTTATCTGTGCTCTTGACTTTTGAAAGCTGCACCATCAGTACTCCGGAAAGTATAACAGCTGTAGCAAACAATACGGTAAGAGTGAAGGGTTCCTTTAGAACCAGAGTGCCAAGCAGGACAGCCACAGGCGGATTTATATATGCATAAGTTCCCGCTTTTGCAGCAGGCCATTTTTCCAACACATATATATATGAGGTATAACCAAGCAGGGAGCCGAAGATAATAAGGTAAAGCAATGCGCCGATCCCCTTTAATGAGATGCTTACCCTGGGAAGCTCTCCCAAGGATATACCGAGAATCAGAAGGGCAATTCCTCCGGCCAGCATTTGTATACCTATATTTACAATCATTGAACCTGCAGGTTTAAAGCTTTTAGAATAAACTGAGCCCATTGCCCAGAGAAAGGATGCAGCCAGAAGCAATATGGCGCCTTTTACATTTATACTGCCCACCCCTGAACTTGAGAGAACCAGAATTACTACTCCGGAGAATCCAATGAGCAAGCCAAGCCAACCCTTGAGTTCTATCTTAGGCCTGCCGGGTATAAAAAGCTCTATTAAAGCAATAAATAAAGGGATAGTAGCAATTAGCAGCGATGCAATTCCGGAATGAACCCACTGCTCAGCCCAGACAACCAGGCCATTGCCTCCAAGCAGAAGGAACAGCCCTACGATAGACTGGTTTTTGATACTGTTCAGATTTGTCGGGAACTCCAGGCCCCGCAGGCGGGCAAAAATCAACATTAGCGAGCCTGCAACAAAAAACCTCATTCCGGCAAAAAGCTCCGGAGGAAATGCACTGACACCGATTCGGATTGCAAGATATGTGGAACCCCATAAAATGCAGATTGCAATAAATGCTGCCACAACCTTTGATTCTTCACTTTTGGAAAACATATGCAAGACCTCCCGGATGTTACTAGAACCATTATAAGGCATGGAACAGGTAATGTAAATGAAAATGATAACAGCGATTGACACATAATAAGAATAGAGCTATCATATATATGAGCATAAATGAATATTGTCCGCTAGGGGAGCTTAGAGCTGAGAAAGCACTATGCATCTTGAAGATGCATAGGGTTGACCCTTTGAACCTGTCTGGTTAATTCTAACGGAGGGAAGCGGTTGTGATTGATAAATAGTCTGACCGTAACTTTTGGTTACGGTCTTTTTATTTAGATATTCCTCCCGGGCAATAATAAAAAGAGGTGGTGTAAAGGCTTCTTATTCCGGTAATCAAAATTCGACGGTAATTTATACAATCTAAAGTCATCTATTGGGAGGTAATATTATGAAAAGGACATCTACACAAATGCTTGCGGAAGCAGGAGTTATGATTGCGGCTGCCCAGATACTAAGCTATGTAAAAATATTTGAGGCCCCTTACGGAGGGTCGGTTACGGCGGGAAGCATGATTCCTATTATTGTGTTTTCGCTGCGATGGGGAGTCAGGTACGGGCTTCTTGCAGGCACTGCCTATGGAATTCTGCAGTTCTTGCTGGGAGGTGCTATTTACTCCTATCATATAATATCCATACTTTTTGATTATGTAGTTGCTTTTGGTTTGCTCGGACTGGCGGGGTCATTCCGCAGCAATATTAAGGGTGTGTTCATGGGCACATGCCTGGGCTTGGCAGGAAGGTTTGTCTGCCATGTGATATCAGGAGTGGTTGTTTGGGCTTCCTACGCTCCCGAAGGCATGGATCCATTGTTTTATTCCATAATGTACAACGGTTCCTATCTTCTGCCGGAGCTTATAATTACTCTGGCCATAGTGGGGATACTCTATAAGCCGCTGATAAGCGGCCTGAGCAAGAGGGCATAGAAGAGCAAGAGGTGTCGCACTGCTTAATAGGCAGTTGGCGATACCTCTTTTTGCATAGAAGCATAATGCGACATACATGGAGTTTGCAGTCATACTCCCAGAACAATAACCTTGTATATCGACTCGCACGACATTAGCTTTGGACAGAATCAGAGCTTGATACTTGTAAAATCCTGACGCACATAAACCCAACATCCTGTTGGTATGTGCTGGATTTACCTCACGTAAATCCCACGGATTTTACTGCGCATCTTCTCTCAATTCTGTTGCCCAAAGCCAATAAGTGCTCGCTGATATACAAGGCTAGTGCTCTGAATGATGATGCATAACCAAGCAAGAGCTTGTATAGTATAGCAGGGCACACTTTTATGCATTTTAGCAACAGGCCTCTGATATGGCTTTGGTAACATGGAGGACCTTTTGACACCGCTAGAACTTTTCCAAAGGCATTGCAGTAGGCCTGTCAAAATCATAATCCGTGTGCCTCGATATACTATACTGTCTCTTGCGGAGAGTTATGCAAACTTATATATATGTCGCATTATGCTTCTGTTGTGCTGCAGTCCTTGCTTATTTTTGTTGGGCTGATTTGCATTTTCTGTTATAATAATATTGTATTTATTATGAAAATAAGGATGGATAAGTAATGAAAAAGGTGTTTGCAGTTTTGGCTGCACTTATTATGGTGCTTTCCGGCTGCAGTGGAGAGACTTCGGAGAATGGAGCCAAACCGGATGATATTAATATAAAGAGTGAGAGACTTGTGAAGAAATTTGCGGGGACAGTGAATATATTTCACAGATCCTCAGACAACCTGCTTCTCAGTGCCGAGGAGGGCGAGCTTTTTAAGTATTATGAAATGGATATAGGCACTGCAGAAGTCAGGGAAAGTAAATTGACGGAGATGGCGGACAAGTATTTTTATTATGAACCTATTGGAAACAAGGGGTTTATAGCAGTGGAGGATACAAACTACATAAACACATTGAAATTCATAGAAAAGGACGGCACGGAGCATGTTATTGCAGAGGATATGGGGCCGGCTGATGCCATAAACATCTCAATATCTCCAAACGCAGGTAATGTTGCTTATACATCTCTTCTGGAGGGCAATGATATATACGGGATATATGTATATAATACAGAAACCTTTGAAAACAAAAAGTTCATGAACATAAAGAGCGATGGATTCATAGAAGGATTTCACTATCTGGTCAATTGGTCTCCTGATGACAGTAACGTCATTATTAATGACAGATACATATTCGATGCTTCCAGCGGATCACAAAAAGGTGAGTTGAAATCTGCATATTCGCAGTGGTCACCTACAGGCTCCAAAATTGCATTTGTATTGGAAGACGAATCGGGAAAATGGCTTAATACAGAGGACTATCATATGTTTCAGGGTAAAAAGGTGTGTGTCTATGATATTTTCAAGGGCAGCTATGATGAGGTATTTGAAATTAGCGGCGACGAATGTATTTTCGGGGATATAACCTGGGGAGGGGAAGACAGATTCCTTGCATTTCCGGGTATAAAAGCAGGGGACACCGATATCCCGGATTGGTATATGAAGCTGAATTACAGCTCGGTATATATTGTGGATTTGGAAGAGGGCGGCAGCAAAAGACTGGAAACAAATGTGGATGCCAGTGACGGAACGATGATTGAGCTTGGGAATATAAAGTTTTCCAGTCAAGGAAACCTGCTTAGCTTTACAGTGGGAAATTATGAAAAAAGCAGTTTGCATATAGTGAATACTGCAACCCTTCAGGCAAAGTCCTATGATAATGTTGAATATCTGCATTGGATTGAAGGTGAGTATTATTTGATTCCTGCAAAGGGGGACACCATGTATTTTTGCATGGATAACTCAATTATAGGGATAGATGAAAATCTTCAGGAGGACATCAAATACACATCAGAGTCAAATCTGGATGACTTTTATATGTCTGAGGATGGAAGCGGAATTCTTATTTTTGAATTACAGGAAGATATTCATATTGCAAGGTATGTCGGAGAATAAGATGTATATGGTGAGGTGTTCAAGTGTACGATAAGGTTAAGAGAGAAACTATGGTGAAGACTTATTTCAGCTGTAATATTGAGGATATTGCAGGCATTGTAATACTTACACCGGTATGGAGCCTTGAGAGTTTTAAGAGCAGGGCAGATGAAGTATTAACAGAGTTTACCGGCTGGTATAAGGGTGTAACCTTAAAGTTCAGCGGCAAAAGGATAACAGTAATAAGCAGCGGAATAGGAGCTCCAAGGTCCGGTGACTGCGCTCTTGCCTTAAGTTATACCGATTGCGATACTGTCATATTCTCAGGTTCTGCAGGAGCAGTCAGCCAGTGCTGCGGTATAGGGGATATGCTTATTGTAAGCGAAGCTGTCATAGGGGAAGGCTATTCACGTTATCACAGCGGGGATATAAGAATAGACCGTTTTGGCGAACTGGTGCAGGGAGACAAGGAAACGGCGCAAAAGCTTCTGAATGCGGTAATGAAGTATAAAAGCAGGTATGGAATTGATTGCCGCGAAGGCAGAGTATTCTCAATAGACTCATTACTGGGGGAGAGGAAGGATACCTTTGATTATATGCAGGAGAAGGGCTGTGATGGGGTTGAGATGGAGGTATCGGCAGTATTTACTGCATGCAGATGTGCGGGTAAAAAGGCGGCTGCACTGATAATTATCAGTGATCTGCCTCTTAAAAACAAAAATCTTTTTGAGGGTATTACGGAGATTGATATAAAACGGTATAATGAGATAGAGTATGATTTACCGGAAATAATGCTTGAGGCTGCTGCCGGCTTCCGGTAAATAAAAAAAGGAGATGCGGTAGATGAAATTTGCCAGATATGAAAATAAAGGAACTATCAGTTATGGTTTGGTGGAAGACAGTACGATCTATAGGATTGAAGGGGATATTTTCGGAGAGTACAAGGTTACGGAAGAGCAGCATATGCTTTCGGATGTCAAGCTTCTTGCTCCATGTATGCCTTCAAAGATAGTTGCAGTAGGAGTCAACTACAGGGATCATGCATCAGAGATGGGGCATCAGCTGCCAAAGGATCCGGTGCTTTTTATAAAGCCTTCATCATCAGTCATCGGCCCGGAGGAAAAAATAATCCGGCCCGGTATGTCCAATAGGGTTGATTATGAAGCAGAGCTGGCACTGGTAATCGGAAAACGGACGAAAAACGTTGAACCATCGGAAGCTTTTCAATACGTGCTTGGTGCAACCTGCTTCAATGATGTAACCGCAAGGGATCTGCAGCCAAAAGACGGACAGTGGACCACAGCAAAATCCTTTGATACCTTTGCTCCTATGGGGCCTTTTATTGTAACAGGGATTGACTATAACAACACTGATATAGAACTCGTGCTTAACGGTGAAACAAAACAAAAGTCAAATACATCATATTTAATAAACAAAGCCCATGAATTAGTAAGTCATATATCTAAAATAATGACTTTGTATCCCGGTGATGTTATTGCTACCGGAACACCTTCCGGAATAGGACCTATGTCATCAGGCGATGTGGTTGAGGTCAGACTGCAGGGTATAGGCATACTCAGAAATTATGTAGAATAAATTATCCATGAAGATAAAGTGCAGAAACCTGCGCTTTATTTTTTTATATCTCTCCGCCTTTCCGGTTTTCCTGCCGCTGTCCCGCATATCTCAGATTGTAAATTTCCAATTAACTCAAATGCCTTTTAAGCTGTCAAGTGTCTGAAAATTGAAAACAATTGTATTCGATATAAGTACATTGTTTTAATAATGTATGCAAATTTTGCACAAAAACTATTTTTTTTTGAATTAAAGATGATATAATGAAAATATACATCGTGAATTAGATTAATTTCCGGATGGTTACTGAGAAATATTTAGATAATAATAGCGGGGTCTTTACAAAACAGAGTTATAAGTTTAAGATGGGAGGATTTGTATGAAAAAGATTCTTATTACAGGAGCTTTGGGACAGATTGGCACGGAACTTACCGAATATCTCAGAGAGCAGTATGGGAACGATAATGTTGTTGCCAGCAACAGAAGCAAGCATGGTGATGACAGTTTCTTTGAAGCGGGCCCTTTTGAACTGCTTAACGTTCTGGATGCAAAGGGATTGGCTGAAGTGTGCAGGAAATATGGCATAAACCAGATTATACATCTGGCAGCAATTCTTTCGGCAAATGCCGAGAAGAATCCTCAAACAGCATATGATATCAATATGAATGGAACATATAATGTGCTGGAAGTGGCTAGGGAACTGGATATAGCAGTATTTACCCCCAGCTCGATAGCAGCTTTTGGGGCCGGCACTCCGGCTGACAATACACCCCAGGATACCATACAGAGACCCTCCACAATGTACGGGGTAACAAAGGTTGCAGGCGAACTTCTCTGTGACTATTATTTCAAGAGATTCGGTGTGGATACAAGAGGGGTGAGATTCCCGGGCATAATCTCCTATGCAGCTTTGCCGGGGGGAGGTACCACAGACTATGCAGTGCATATTTATTACGAAGCATTGAAGAATAAGAAATATGCTTCCTATATAGGAGCCGGTACATATATGGATATGATGTATATGCCTGATGCACTAAAGGCAGTACATGATCTAATGGAGGCAAATCCTGACAAGCTTTTGCACAGGAATGCGTTCAATGTTACTGCAATGAGCTTTGAGCCTGAAATGCTTGCCGCAGAAATCAGGAAGCATATACCTGAATTCCAATTGACCTATGATATTGATCCTGTCAGACAGGCAATAGCAGACAGTTGGCCTAATTCCCTGGATGACAGTGCTGCAAGGGCGGAATGGGGATGGAATCCTGAATTTGATTTGGCATCGATGACAAAGGATATGCTTGAAAAGCTGGCAATAAAGCTGAATATCAAAGAATAAGTTTAAAAGGTGTATAAGAAAGAGGAGGTAAACAGAATGGGTTTGCATGATCTGGATTTTATCACTCAAAGGCTTAACGAACTTAAGGAGCAGGGCGTTTACAGGAAGCTTCCGGTATTGGAGAGCCCCTCAGGCCCGAGATGCATAGTTAACGGAAAGAATGTAATCAACCTTTCCTCCAACAATTATCTGGGTTTGGCCAACCATCCGAGGCTCAGGGAAGCAGGGAAAAAGGCTATAGATAAATGGGGCATGGGAGCCGGTGCGGTAAGAACAATTATAGGCACAATGTCCATTCATGAGGAGCTGGAAGAAAAACTGGCAAAGTTCAAGCATGTGGAAGCTGTTTTGGTATTCCAGTCAGGCTTTACGGCAAATGCCGGAGCAATTCCCGGGATAGTAGACAAAGGCGATGTAATTATAAGCGATGAGCTGAATCATGCTTCTATTATAGACGGCTGCAGACTGAGCAGAGCTGACGTAGTAAGATACAAGCACAGCGACATGGAAGATCTGGAAAGAGTAATTAATGAAGTCAAAGATAATTACAACATAAAGCTTATCATCACTGACGGTGTTTTCAGCATGGACGGTGATATAGCAAAGCTTCCCGAAATCGTTGAACTTGCGGAGAAATATGGATGCCTCACTTATGTTGACGATGCGCATTCCAGCGGAGTGCTTGGAAAAAGCGGCCAAGGCTCTGCGCATCACTTCGGGCTGAGTGACCGGGTTGACGTACAGATAGGAACCCTTTCAAAGGCTATAGGGGTTGTAGGCGGATATGTGGCAGGCAGAAGGAATCTTATAGAATGGCTGAATCACAGAGGAAGGCCTTTCCTCTTCAGTACTGCGGCACCACCGGCAGTAGCGGCAGCTTGTATTGAAGCAGTAAACATACTTTCAGAAAGCACAGAGCTTACTGATAGAATGTGGGATAATGCAAATCATTTCAAGAAAAAGCTCAATGAACTGGGCTTCAACACAGGAAAGAGTGAAACCCCCATTACACCGGTAATAACAGGGGATGACAAAAAAGCCGTGG
This sequence comes from Bacillota bacterium, assembly GCA_022706865.1. The sequence continues at coordinate 11,224 of JAKJBT010000013.1, read as the reverse complement.
AACTGAGCAAAAGGCTTTTTGAAGAAGGAGTATTTGCACAGGCTATAGTATACCCGACAGTCCCGAAGGGTGGGGCAAGGGTAAGGACGATAGTGACAGCCGCACATACAAAGGATGATCTTGATGAGGCGGCGGCAGCCTTTGCAAAGGTTGGAAGAGAACTGGGACTGATAAAATAATACAGAGCAATATCAAGGGGGCGGCGCAAAACTACCCGGTAAGTAGTCAGCGACGCCCCTTTTTCATGTCTGAAACATTTGCCAGAGGCATTACGTCATTACTAATGTTATAATAATAGTATCTATTTTTATCCGGGGGTGTAAAAATGAGAAAATATTTTTTAATAATATTAACAGCTTTAATAATTGCTGCAATTACAGGCTTCTTTGTTTTCCCGCAGCTTTGGACAACCATTCAGTACACTCCTGATAAAGTGCATCTTGTTATCGAAGACGGCATTGCAGGGGATGAGGATTCACCTATTTTGGAAAACGGTCAGCTGCTGTTTTCCATTGATACTATAAAAAAATTCATTGATCCAAATGCACATTGGGATGAAAAAGCCAATAAGGCGGTATTTACTACCAAGGATAAGGTGCTGATTATGAAGACCGGGAAGCTCACTGCAATGGTAAATGCCCGTCCTGTGGATATTAATATACCTGTAAAGCTTGTGGACAACAAACCGTATATTCCCATACAGATGCTGGACACAATGTTTGGAATAGAAGTCCAGTGGATTCAGGAAAATAATGTAGCAGTGCTTGATTATGCAAAAAATACCGTTCAGATTGCAGTGGTTCAGAAGAACAACAGAATCATGAAGGCAAAGCCTGCCTTGTGGTCCCCGGCGGTCAGAAAAAATATTGATAAGGGTGAAGTACTAAGAGTATTCGGCGGGGATGAAAAGTGGTACAAGGTAAGAAGCAAGGACGGGTTTATAGGGTATATACAGAAGAAATATGTCAAAACCGATCTTATTGCCTCAGGGACGGATGTGACTGAATCCGCCGGCAGCACTGCCTGGAAACCGGAGCGGGGAAAGATAAATATGACGTGGGAATATGTAGGGAACAGGAATCCGGATGTATCACAGCTGAAAAGCATCAGCGGCCTTGATGTGGTTTCTCCCACCTGGTTCTATATTGTGGACAAGCAGGGAACGGTAGCAAATAAGGCTGATATAGGCTATGTGAACTGGGCGCACAGAAACGGCCATAAAGTGTGGGCCCTTGTAGGAAACGGATCAGACCCGGATATTACTCATGATTTTTTGAACAATACCGATACAAGGGAAAAAATATATCAGCAGCTGTTGATATATGCCAAGCTATATAAGCTTGACGGGATTAACATTGATTTTGAAAACATATATATGAAAGACAGGGATATGCTTACTCAATTCATGAGAGAGCTGGCACCTTTATTAAGGGAACAGGGGCTGGTGGTGTCAATTGACGTCACCTTCAGGTCTTCCAGTGAGAATTGGTCCCTGTGTTATGACAGAAAAGCCCTGTCCCAGGCGGTTGATTATGTTGCAGTAATGGCATATGATCAGCATTGGGCTTCAAGTCCGGTGGCAGGCTCCGTTGCAGAGCTTGGATGGGTTGAAAAGGGCCTCGAAAGAATTCTTGAAGAAGTTCCGGGGGAAAAGCTGCTTCTGGGACTTCCCTTCTATACAAGGGTATGGAAGGAAGAAAGGGTTGATGGTAAGATTAAGGTATCGTCAACAGCAGTATCCATGGGAAAGGTGGAACAAATACTGTCTGAAAAGAAGCCGGAAGTGATATGGGATGAAAAAAGCGGCCAGCATTATGCCGAGTATAAGGAAGGCAAGGTCACATATAAGATTTGGATAGAGGATGATAAGTCAATAAATCTCAAATCATCCCTAATCCACAAGTATGACCTGGCGGGGGCGGCGTCCTGGAGAAAGGGTTTTGAATCGGAGGACATCTGGGCTGTGCTTGAGGACAACCTGAAAGTGAAGCAGAATTATGCCCAATGGGCTAATGCCAATAGTGCAGCTGCTGATTAATTTGAAAAGGCTGATGTTGCATGACTATGGAAAACGAAATAAGAATATCGGTAAGGGATCTGGTGGAGTTTGTTTACCGCTCAGGGGATCTGGATTCGAGGTTTGCAGGAATGGGAAAGGCCATTGAAGGAACCAGGCTGCACCAGAAAATACAGGGTCTGAGAAAAGATGAGGCGGCAGGCAGCGGAGAAATCTACCTCAAGGAAATAAGCGTTTCCATGAGGGTATGCTTCAGGGATATTACCTTTATTATTTCCGGAAGAATTGACGGACTGCTGCAAAGCAGTGAAGGCATTACCCTGGAGGAAATAAAGACTACCTCCAGTCCTTTGGAGAACATAAGTGAAGACACTTACCCGGTGCATTGGGCACAGGTAATGTGCTATGCTTACATGTATGCATCGGAGCAAGCCCAAAAAACGGTCAATATACGCCTGACCTATTATAACGCCGACAGCGGTGAGCAGAAGGTTTTTACCAGGAGGGCCGGTATAGGGGAACTGGAAAGACATTTTACCGAAGCGGTGGAGAAGTATTATGGCTGGGCTTTTGCAGCCTGTGAATGGATTGCATTGAGAAACAGCACCATAAGGGATCTGGGATTCCCATATGACAAATACCGGAAGAATCAGAGAAAGCTTGCGGTTGCGGTATATAAGACAATAACTGCTTCGAAGAGGATTTTCATACAGGCTCCTACGGGAACGGGAAAGACAATCTCGGCACTTTTTCCTGCAGTTAAGGCATTGGGAGAAGGCAATACGGATAAGATATTCTATCTGACTGCAAAAACTATAACCAGGCAGGCAGCTTTGGATACAATCAGTAAAATGAAGTGTAAGGGACTCAGAATCAAAGCCATTGTGCTGACTGCTAAGGATAAGATATGCTTCAAGGAGGAATCCGACTGCAACCCCGAGTACTGCGAATATGCAAAGGGATATTACGATAAGGTGAATGCTGTTCTGAAGGAGATTTTTGAAAGGGAGGACATAATTACAAGGGAGCTGGTGGAGGAGTACGCCAAAAGGCACACGGTGTGCCCCTTTGAGCTTTCATTGGACTTATCCTATTGGACGGACTGCATAATATGCGACTACAATTATGTCTTTGACCCCAGGGTAAACCTCAGAAGGTTTTTCACGGAAACAGAAAGCAATTATGTGCTGCTGATAGATGAAGCCCACAATCTTGTGGACCGTGCAAGAGAAATGTTCTCTGCGGAGCTTTATAAGAAACCTTTTCTTGAAATAAAGCGCTTGATGAAGGTAAAGGCACCTTTGATATCAAAGGCAGCTAATGGCATCAACTCAGCTTTACTTAAAATAAGGAAGAAAAGCGGGAGCAAGAACTGCTGTATGGCAAAAGAGGAGCTGAAAGAGCTGTGTCAGGCACTTAGGGCTTTTATCAGCCGGGGTGAGGAATGGCTTGGCTCAAATCATGAGGAGCAAGGATACCGTGAGGTACTGGAGCTTTATTTTGAAGCAGCGGCATTCTTAAGGATTTACGAGATTTTTGATGAGAGATATACTGCATATGTTGAGCTGTCGGGAAGTGATGTGAAGCTTAAGCTTTTCTGCCTGGATCCTTCCAAGCTTCTCGGGGAAATAACCGGACGGATGAAGGCTTCCGTATTCTACTCGGCTACTTTGACGCCCTTGTATTATTTCAAGGACATTCTCGGAGGCAGCGAAGAGGATTATAACATAAGGCTGGATTCTCCCTTCGAAGAATCCAACCTGTGTCTCACTATAGCCGGGAATGTGTCCACCAGGTATACGGACAGAGAGGGCAGCCTTTCGGAAATTGCCGAATACATCAAGACTTTAGTCAGCGCAAGAAAAGGCAATTATCTCATATTTTTCCCTTCATACAAGTACATGAATGAGGTATTTGGATTATTTACAGAAAGATATCCTGGAATCGGAACAATTTTGCAGCAGCCTGCCATGCAGGAGGAAGAAAAGGAGCGTTTTCTTCAATGCTTCTGCCGGGATAATGATAAGGAACTGCTCGGATTCGCAGTTATGGGAGGAATCTTCTCAGAAGGAATAGACCTTGCGGGGGAAAGGCTTATTGGGGCTGTCATTGTGGGTGTAGGGCTCCCGCAGGTATGCTTCGAAAGAGATATTATAATGGATTTCTTTAAAAAGAAGAACAATATGGGTTTTGAATATGCATACATGTATCCGGGGATGAATAAAGTTATGCAAGCAGCCGGAAGGGTCATCAGGTCTGAATCTGACCGGGGTGCCGTACTGCTCATTGATGAAAGGTTTTGCAGCAGCCGGTATACTAATATCTTCCCTCAGGAATGGCTGCATAATAATAATGTTGAAAGCCATGAGGAATTAGGACGAATATTGGAGGAGTTTTGGAGCCGGATGGAGTAATATATGATATAATATTCATAATATTATTATTGCTGACGGTTTTAGGAGTAATCAAAAATGAGTGCAATTTCAGCTGAAAATATGAAAAGCTTCTCAGACACTGTATCGGATTTGTATACTCTGTTTTTCAAGAGCTATCCCTTTATGAAGCCTTTTCTCATGAATATATTCTTGTTCAGTTCCGGCAACTTTGGAATAATCATCAAGGAAGAAGGGCGCGAGGCGGGAAGGTTTTCAGTTTACCATAGTGCCGAAGGCATTATTGTCAAAGAAGGAATCAAAGAGGGGATCAATGTCAGAATCACATTGAACAGAAAGCACTATGAGGATATGATGCAGAACAGTAAAAAGTACATGGAGAAGCCCTATAAGCTGCTTAAGTTTTTCCCGGTTTTTTTGAGGTCTGTTGCAATTGATAACACAGCCCTGGCAGAGAATGCACTTACAGGAAGCAAAGTAACCTTGAGGCCCGGGTCAGACAGTGACATATATTATTTGTTAAGGTGGTATAATGACATTGAGTTGAACAGGCTTGCAGGCTGGAGCAATTCCAAGGTAACTCCGGACAAGTTGAGGTACAATATAACAAGAAGCTTTGGGTATGATCCCATGAATCTTATGATTGATAACGAAGAGGGAACGCCTATAGGGACAATACAGCTCTATGATTTCAATGAACAGGATAAAAGCTGTAAGCTTGGCATAAGAATCGGGGACAGAGATTATTGGGGCAAAGGATATGGGGAGGATGCAGTTAAGACGATTCTCAGATATGCATTCTTTAATATTGATATATTCAGAGTTACTTTGAAGGTATATGAGTACAATGAGAGGGCAGTCAAATGCTATCTGAAATGCGGCTTCCGCTGCGAGGGCAGAACAAGGCAGTCGGCATGCATTGACGGAAAGTACTATGATGAGATTATAATGGGAGTACTGAAAAGCGATTTTATCCGGCTGCCGGATAAATAAATGAGACGCGGGCGAAACGTCCCCGCGCCTTATCATTTGTTTCCCATGTCTTTCATATCCTGCACCATGTCTGATACTCTGAAATATGCATTTCTCGCTGAACGTGAAACCTTTTTGCGCGTTTTTGAACTTAATGCAGGGATTAAAACCAATCCTGCCATTGCACCTAATGCTCCCCAAGTCATCATGCTTCTGGAGGCTCTTCGCATAACGATAGCACTTCCTTTCGGTTTTTATGTAAGCCTTTGAATGTATTGTATTAATAGGTTGCTTTTTTTTGTATATATTAAACCATGAAAATAATAGTATTTTCATATTCCCGAAAAATCGAATTCAGGAGTATAGCTGCTGTGTGCAGATTCCAAGCCCTGCATAAATCCGTTTTCCAGGCCTGCTTCAAAGAAATAGCCAAGCACCTCATCATATTCGGACAAGCTTATTCTCCTGTTGATATCCTTGTATTGAGAGGCTTTGTGCATTGGAGTATATTGGCACATGATGCTCATGTATGCGTATTTTCCTATATTTGCACGTACCCATTGGAAAATCCTTCTTGAATCCAATCCTAAACCGGGGAGAACCAGGTGCCTGATAATCAGTCCCTTCTGAATCATTCCGTCTTTGTCAAACTCAGGATATCCTGCCTGATTATGCATTGCCATTACAGCCTTTGAGGCGTACTTAAAGTAACTGCCGGTACTTGAATATTTTAGCGAGTATAAGTCATCATAATATTTGATGTCGGGAAGGTAGACATCAACAGTCCCCTTAAGGGCTTCGATGGTTTCTTCAAGTTCATAACCGTTGGTGTTGTATATGATCGGCACATGCAGGCCTTTCTCTTTTGCCTTTCTTACAGCCTCGATGATATGCAGTGCATATGGAGTGGGAGATACAAGGTTGATATTATGGGCACCCTGCTCCTGAAGCTGAAGGAATATCTCCGCCAATCTTTCAGTCGAAATTTTTTTGCCGATTAATGCACCGGAGGATTTTTGACTGATATCATGATTCTGGCAGAACACGCATTTCATGTTGCAGCCGCTGAAAAATACTGTGCCGGATCCTCTGCTGCCGCTGACGCAGGGTTCCTCCCACTGATGAAGGCAGGCCTTTGCAGCCAGCACTTCTGATCCGGCACCGCATAAGCCTTTGCCTTCATACCTGTTGGCCCCGCATTTTTGGGGGCAGATTCTGCAATTTTTCAAAATATCGTACATGGTGATTCCCTTTCTGTTCACTGTTTATCAGAAAGCCTCAAACCTTCCGACAGAAATATTAAATCATATGGAACAGCAAATTTGAAGGATTTATTTATTCTCGTATAGAATACTATACTGAAAAATAGAAGGAAAAATGTAAAATTAAGCAAAATTAACGGTGCAAGGGTGAGTTTTATGGCTGAACAGGAATTGCTATTCTCTTTGGATATAGGTACCAGAACCGTAGTCGGCATAGTGGGATTCCACGACGGTCAGAAGTACATAATCAAGGACTTTGAAGTGGAAGAGCACAAGGAAAGGGTTATGTATGACGGACAGGTTCATGATATTGAGCTTGTTGCAAAAGCAGTGGAGAAAGTTAAGGTAAGGCTTGAAGAAAAGACAGGCCTTAAGCTTAAAAGAGTATCCGTCGCTGCCGCGGGAAGGACCCTGAAGACTTGCAAAGCCCTTGTGGAGCAGGATGCGGATCCATCAGTGGGAGTTGACAGGGAGCTTATAAGCAATCTTGAAATTGAAGCAATTCAAAAAGCTCAGAAAAGCATGGAGGAGCAGACAGAAGAGGGGGATCAGGCATTTTTCTGCGTAGGGTATGCTGTGGTGCACTATTTCCTTAACGGAAGTATAATCAGCAATCTTGAAGGGCATAAAGCAAAACGCATAGGAGTGGAAGTACTGGCTACTTTCCTTCCCAGACTGGTGGTGGAAAGCCTGTATGCAGTAGTTGCAAGGGCAGGACTGGAGATTGCGAGCATCACACTGGAACCTATTGCGGCAATGAATGTGGCGATTTCCAGCAGCTTGAGGCTGTTAAACCTTGCTCTTGTGGACATTGGAGCAGGAACTTCAGATATTGCACTGACAAAGGATGGAACTGTGTTTGCTTTTGCAATGGCTTCCATTGCGGGAGATGAAATTACCGAAAAGGTAGCCGAAGTCCTGCTGCTTGATTTTGACGAGGCAGAAAAAGCTAAAATCAGCCTGAATAAAGAAACTGTCAAATATACCGATATAATGGGACTGGTTCATGAAAAGAACTCATCGGAGGTTTTGAATGAAATAGATGAATCAATCAGGATGCTGGCTGAAGAAATCAGTAACAAAATACTTGAATTCAACGGGAAAGCACCAAGTGCGGTATTCCTTGTGGGGGGAGGAAGCCAGATACCAAGGCTTACCGGATATATTGCCGAATACCTCCGGATACCTTCGGAAAGAGTAGGGGTAAGAAGCACCGATATCATTAAGAATGTGGGGATAGAGAGCGAAGGGCTTTCGGGACCGGAATTCATAACACCTATCGGAATCGCTGTTACTTCTTATTTTAACAGGCAAAGGGATTTTGTTTACGTAACCGTGAATGGTGAAAGCGTAAAGCTGTTTAATTCAAAAGCTCTTACCATAGCTGACAGTCTCATAATGATGAACTACAATCCCCGCAACCTTATAGGCAGGAGGGGAAATCCGTTAATATTCAAGGTCAACGGAAAAGAGGTAATTGCCAGGGGAGAACCGGGGGTGCCTGCAACCATATATCTTAATAATAGTATTGCAGGACTTGACAGGCCCATTACAAGCGGAGATGTAATAACTGTGGAGCCTGCCGAAGAAGGTAAACCGGCAGAGGCTGCTGTAAGGGATTATCTGGGCGACTATATTGAAAAAACTGTTTATCTGAATGAAAGTCCTTTTATTATAAGGCCAATAATAACCGTGAACGGCTTTGAATGTGATATGGATGCTCCTATAAAAAACGGCGATGAATTGAATATAAAAAACATTGATACAGTATACGGGCTTTTGAAATTCCTGGATTTGAATTATAATGATATAGAAGTTGATATCAACGGCAGGAAGGCAGAGCTAGACGATGTAATAAATGATGGTGACCATATCAGCTATAAGGTATCTGAAAGAACAATAACGGAGAGCTTTCCGGGAAATGATGAAAAATCCGCCTGCGTAAACGTGACTATAAACGGAGAACCGAAAATTCTGATGACAAATAAAACCCAATGCTTGTTCGTGGATGTATTTAATAATATTGATATAGATTTCGACAACATTAAGGGAGTAAGTGCTATGCTTTTAAACGGGAATAAAGCTAATTTCACCGATGTGATAAATGACGGGGATGAAATTGAGCTTTATTGGAAAGAAAAATAGCTGGAATTTTAGTTGATATATCATTACTGGACAAGTGAAATGTATATAATATATCAGTACAAGTAGTGATGCAGTTGTAAACGCAGAAAAGTGGGGGAATGCATATGAACAGGAATATAAAAATAGGTGTCGGCGTAATTATTGTTTTATTGATTGCAGCTGCAGCGCTGAGCGCAGCAATGGTAAGCGGAGATAAAATCCATTCCAATATTTCAATTAACGGAATCGATGTAGGCGGTTTTGTTCCTTCACAGGCGGAGAGCTTGCTGAAGGAAAAAATGGAACCTGTTATTGACAATTTGGGTATTGTCTTAAAATTTGAAGAAAAAGAATGGCAGTTGAAATATAGGGATATTGATTTTAAATATGAGTATGAAGATGCAGTGACAAAAGCTTATGATATAGGGCATAAGGGAAGTTTCTTCAAGAGAATCAGGGATGTGGTTGCAACTCAGCTGAATGGAGAGAATATCGAGCTTAATTGTTCCTATGATTTGCAGTACTTGAAAAACAAGCTGGGAGACATTTCAAAAGAATTGGATCAGGAAGCCAGGGATGCATCAATAGTATTAAAGGAGCAAGGCTTTGTGATTACTGATGAAGTAGAGGGCAGGAAGCTTGATGTCAATAAATCCTGCGATATTATTAAGGCTTTTTTGGATAAAGCCTCAGAAGGAGAGGCGGAATTGGCTGTTGATGTTACAGAACCGGAAATTAAAAGATCCGACCTTGAAAACATTAAGGATAACCTTGGAGAGTATTCAACAAAGTTCAACGCAGCTGATGTTGACAGGACTCATAATATAAAAATTGCCACCAGCAGTGCATCACACATATTGGTTAAGCCGGGCGAGGTCTTTTCCCTGAATAAGAAAATGGGCCCCAGGCTTGCAAAGTTCGGATATAAGGAAGCTAATGTCATAATAAACAATGAGCTTGTTCCCGGCATCGGAGGAGGAGTATGCCAGGTTTCTTCCACATTATATAATGCCGCACTGCTTTCAAATCTTAAAATCGTAGAGCGAAAGAGCCATTCTCTTCCATCCAGTTATATAGCTTTGGGAAGAGACGCAACAATATCAGAGGATTATATAGACTTAAAGTTTGAGAATAACACCAAATATCCCATTTACATTTATGGAGAAGTGAAGGGAAGCTGGGTTAAATTCAGTATATACGGCTATGACGAGAACCCTGAAAGAACAGTCAAGATAAAAACAGAGACGGTAAAGGTGACTCCCCCTCAGATAAGTATAATAGAAGATCCTACCCTTCCGGAGGGAACTGAGGTGGAAGAAAAGAAGGCATATACAGGGTATGTCGTCAAAAGCTATAGAGTGGTTATGGAGAATGGAAAAGAGGTTTCAACCGAGGAGCTTCCGTTAAGCGTTTACAGAGTTGTGAACGGGGTCAAAAGAGTCGGAACCATGAAGGCAGAGCCTCAGCAGGCTGAAAATGAAGTTTTGCCTGAAATGCCCGGTGATATATAACTTAAGTGCGTTAATAGACTTCATGATAATAGCACTTGGATTGGAGAATATTTGATGAATAATTCGCTGTATTCAAAGAAAGTTGTTTGCCCCATATGCAGCAAGCAGTTTTCTTCAATGAAAGCCAAGGTTAATTCCTGTAAAATTAAAAAGAAGGATGAGGACTTCTGCACCCATTACGTGGACTTGAACCCCATGTATTATGAAGTTTTTGTATGCCCTTCCTGCGGATACGCAGCCCCGGAGACCTCTCTCGGAGAATTGACGGAAAAAGAAGCCAACCTTCTTAAGGAGGCCTTTTCAGGCAGGGAAGTGGGCAGAAGCTTCTGTGACCAAAGAAGTCTGGATGATGCAATAGCTTCGTATAAGCTGGCGATTTATACCGCAGAGCTGAGAAAAGCGAATGCCAGTGTGCTTGCGGGATTATGCCTTAAGCTTGCATGGCTTTACAGATTTAAGGGGGACAAGCAGGAGGAGCTGTTCCTGGAATATTCGCTCCGGAACTATTTGGATGCCTATGATAAAGAATCGTTTCCAATCGGTAATCTTAACGAGATATCCATGATGTATCTTTTGGGAGAGCTGTCAAGAAGGCTTGGGAAGCTAAGCGAAGCTATCACCTGGTTTGGAAGGGCAGCTGCAAGTCCCGAAAGGACAGAAAATCCAATGATTGAGAAGCTGGCAAGGGAACAATGGGCATTAACGCGGGAGCAGTACAAGGAAAGCGAAACGTCCGAATAAAAATCAAGTTAAAAACTGTCCAATACAGGACAGTTTTTTTCATAATAGAAGAATAATGCGACGTAACTATGAGTCTGCATAACCAAGCAAGAGCTTGTATAGTATAGCAGGGCACACTTTTAGGGACACGGGGACGTTTAATCTGTCCCGCTGAAAGCAGGACAGATTAAACGTCCCCGCGTCCCTGGTCCCCATGTCCCTCAG
>JAKJBT010000098.1 GCA_022706865.1 Bacillota bacterium | reverse complement strand
GAGTCATTGCATTTCTTGTTAAGCGCCGTCCAATTGCCTGTGGCATAGGAGGCGGCTATGGCAGGGACAAGAGTAATGCCAAGGGAAGCAACAATAATGAAGGGGAAGAAAAGCAGAGGCATTACCATACCTGTTACCTGACCGTATAGTGATAGTGCATTTGAGTTGCTGTAGCCTGCTGCCCGAAGCTGCATGGGTATCAGTATGGCTGTTATCATGTCCATGATTGTTGTCAGGGCACCGCTCAGGGACAAGGGAAGGGCTGTTTTCAGTATTCTGGTAATGATATGGATAGTTGAATCAGTCTTTGTATGAGCTGCAGCTGCTTTTTTGACTTTGTAGCAGAAGTACAAAAGAACAAGGCTGATTAACTCTCCTGCAGCCATTGCTGCCATTACACCGGCGCAGACGTATTCGATTCCCAGCGGAAGAAGATAATATGTAGTCAGAAGAAGTCCTCCCAGCCGGATCATTTTTTCAAGTATGTCAATCATAGCCGGAGGCTTGACATATTGCAACCCGTAAAAATACCCTTTCAACACGGCGCTTAAGGATATGAAGAATATGGCAGGGGTAAATACCATGATTGATAAGAAGGTCCTGTTGTCTTTTAGGACATATTTGGCCAGGTATTCGGAGTTGAAGAATATAAAGGTGCATAAAGCCAAGCTCCATATCCCTATTGTAATCCCGCAGATTTTGATAATCTTGTACATATTCCTGTAATTGCTGCCGGGAGTCTGTTCAGCGATCAGCTTTGATACTGCAGTAGTTATTCCTCCCGAAACCAAAGTTATAAAAAGCAGGTATAAAGGAAGGACCAGCTGATACACCCCTACACCTTCAGAACCTATTGCCCTGGTAAGAAATACCCTGTATATAAAGGACAGGGATCCGGTAATGAGGTTTGTCAATGTCAGAATAAATGCCCCTTGTATGTATGTGAGTTTTTTCAATGCTTATCCACTCCCTTTTAAAACCTTATAATAAATAAATATTACAGAGGCAAGTACAATATTAACAAAAAAGAAGGCAGCCAGCTTTGGCTGCCGAGAGAGTGGATATGACCAAGATTTGATTTATTCCTTTTCTATTTCTACCAGAATGCCGTTTGTGAACTTTAAGGTCAATTTATCGTTTACGTTAAGATCCTCAACCCTTTTAGTCTCATTATCGATAATGACCTTGACATCTGAATCCACTGTATAGGCTTTGGTTGTGCCGTCAACCTTTAAAGTGATTTTCTTGACTGTGCTGATGCTTATCCCCGTAAGTGTGCCGGTTACTTCTGTTTCATCATCTTCCGCTACAACCTCTGTTACTATATCGCCGACAATTTCTACTTCCGCCTTCATACCTACTTCAAAATCCGAAAAACTTGCATCGTCATCATCGTTTACTGTTATTTCAGCACTGCTTGGTATTGTGAGAGCAACTGTCGTGCCGTTTGACTTCTTTACTTTTATCTGCTTGCTGCTTGAATTAATTGCGCTGATTATCCCTTCTACAGTAACAACTTCATCCAGTTCTACTATTTTTGCTTCAGAAAGCTTGTTGTTGTTCTCGTCAACAAACCTGATAGTATCTATCCCATCAAAATTCTTGAATCTTACAATACTGTACGGATATACCGAATCACTGCTGCTGGTGGATGAAGGAGTGTCGATATCGACAACTGCTTTGATTGTATATTTATTTCCGTTCTTAATCTTGTATACGTCATCTATATTGATTTTATAGCCGTCAGAATTCTTTTTGCCCATTGTGGCTATAAGGTATACATAGTTGTCATATTCATAAGCCTTGTAGTTTTTATTGAGCTTCAGATAATTGACCTGATCCTTCAATCTGTCAGATAAATCATCATAATCAACTTCGGAAAAAGAAACTTTGTTTTCATCAGCATCTTCTGCGGTAACCTTTGTAACCTTGTCATCAGCTATTTCAATTTCTATGCTCATTCCTACTTCAAGATCAGAGAATTTTGCATCATCATCGCCGTTTACAATGATTTCAGCACCGGAAGGAACTGTATAGCTTACTTTTGAGCCGTTTGACTTTTCAATTCTTATTGTTTTGCTGCTGGATGCCAGGCCGTATATTTTACCTTCTATGATGGTTATTTCATCAAGGTCTTCAATCTCTACATTGTCAAGTTCATCATCATCTTCATCCACGAATATAACTTCTTCAATGTTGTCAAAGCTCTTAAACTTTACAACACTGTACGGGTAGGTGACTGCCTGGGTGACATTGGAGCCGGAAGAAGGTTCATCTGTATCAACTACAGCTTTTATTGTATATTCATCGTTATCCCCAATCTTATATACCTTTTCTATTTCTATATCATAACCGCCGGTCCTCTGCCTGCCCATTGCAGCCACAAGGTAAATATAGTTGTCATATTCATATGCTGCATAGCTTTCCTTAGACTTCATATCGTCTATTTCATCCTTGAGTACCTTTGGAAGGCTGCTGTCGGATACAGCACGGAAGGATACCGGTATTTCATCTTCCTCATCATCGTCATCTTCAGCACTCTTAACAACCTCAATGAATATTACGTCTTTGCTGTCGTTTAATGTAAGCTGCAGAATATCGCCTTTTACAAGGTCTTCTATAGTTTCAAAGGAACCATCCCTGTAAACCTGTACATCTTCAAGCACATCGTAAGTTACAGTGACTCCTTTTACCTTGACAGTGATTTCATTGTCATCGACATCTGCAGAGACAAATACTGTGCTGTTCTTTCTGTTGTCAGTATCCGGAAGGTCAAACTTGCCTTCAGCCCTGTCGAGAAGTACGGCCATTTCGGCCCTTGTCACAGGATCCATTGGCTTGAACATATTTTTTTCATTGCCAATCATAATTTTCAGTTCACTTACAAGGTACACATAACCCACTGATTTATCCGGTACAGCGCTGCTGTCCTTGAAATCCAGGTCTTCATCCATATGCTTTAAAGCTTTTTTGGTTTCTCCCATTGCTCTTATGATATACTTTGCAATTTCATGACGCTTTGCAGGTTTGTTGGGATTGAAATCTTTCAGTTCTTCAGGGAGCAGGATCCCTTTTTCTATTGCCATGAATATATAGCCATAGCCCCAATTAGGCAATATACCTTGATAGAAGGGGTGAACCTTTTTGCCCATGCCTTCCGCTTCTTTGGCATCACCTGTCAGTCTCATAACCATTGCAAGAGCCTCTACATGAGTGACATTACTTTTTGGTGCATACTTGCCGTTGCCGATGCCTCCGATTATTCCTTTCCCGGCTAACTTTTCAATTGCATTGAGGGCCCAGGTGATATCAGCGCAATCATCAAATTTGTATTTTTTCACTTCGTTCTTTTTGATTTTTGTTTGCCCATATGCATTACCTTTGCCGGGAGCTACAACTTTGATTGTTATATTTCCTCCCGCTGCCGGCTTTTTATTATCTGCAAAAACCGTTGTAGTTAAGGAAGAGAGTGTGAATACTACTGCAATTCCCAGTGCCGCCAACTTTTTCTTCAACATAAGATTTCCTCCTTGTTTCTTTTTTCTTTGAATGGATTTTTGTGTTTAATATACAATTCGCAGGTTGGTTATGGTTTTTGGGTGTAATTTGAAAAAAACTTATCATATCATTTTATTGACAACATTTCTTCGTTATGATATCTTAAGAAAAAAGATAACCTTTAATTTAGTCCTGTGAGGCTGGTAAGGTTTTTGATAGTGTATCTGGCGATTAAAATTACTTCATGCCCACAGGTGTGAGGTTTTTTTTATGCCCTGAATGGGTAACCTTTAAATAATAGTCCGGAGAGACTAAGAAGGAGGAGAATACATGAGTTTAAAAGGCAGACATTTGATTGACCCCAATGATTTCAGCCTATCGGAACTGGATGAGATTTTTAACCTGGCTGACAGAATGGCAGATGACAGGGATTCATTCGGGAATATCTGCAATGGGAAAATTCTTGGGACACTGTTTTATGAGCCAAGTACAAGAACAAGGCTGAGCTTTGAATCAGCAATGCTGAGAATGGGAGGAAAGGTACTTGGCTTTTCTGATGCGAGCACAAGCTCGGTATCAAAGGGGGAAAGCATAGCTGACACCATAAGGGTATTGAGTTCATACGCAGATATTGTGGTAATGAGGCACCCCAAGGAGGGAGCACCTAAACTTGCTTCAGAATATTCGCTCATTCCCGTAATAAACGGAGGCGACGGAGGACATCAGCACCCGACACAGACATTGACAGACCTGCTTACCATAAGAAGATATAAAGGAACATTGGATAATCAGACAATAGCTTTCTGCGGGGATCTCAAATTCGGTAGGACGGTTCATTCACTGATAAGTGCGATGTCCCGCTATAAAGGCTCAAAATTCGTACTGGTATCTCCCGCTGAGCTTAGGCTTCCCGAACACTTGAAGTCAAGTCTTCTGGAAAAGTATAATGTGGGTATTTATGAGACGGAAAACCTTGAAGAAGTGATAAAACAGGTTGATGTGCTGTATATGACGAGAATTCAAAAGGAAAGGTTCTTTAACGAAGCAGATTACATGAGGCTTAAGGACAGTTATATTCTCAGCAGGAGCAAGCTTAAGGAATCCAGGGAGGATATGCTGGTAATGCATCCTCTGCCGAGGGTTAACGAGATAAGCTATGATGTTGATGATGATAAGAGGGCAGTATACTTTAAACAGGCGGAATTCGGAATATATGTGAGAATGGCGCTGATGGCGCTCTTATTGGGGGTGGATGTACATGTTAACCGTAAATAGCATTAATTGCGGCATAGTAATAGACCATATAGCTGCGGGCAATGGAATAAAAATCTTTGAGAAGCTCAAGCTTGATGAGGTAAACTTCCCGGTTGTGCTTCTGATTAATGTACCAAGCAGGAAGCTTGGCAGGAAGGATATAATAAAAATCGAGAACAAGATAGATGTGGACCTTACAATGCTGGGATTGATAGACCCCAATATAACCGTAAACATAATTGAAAACGATGAGATAGTCAAAAAGATGAATACCATTATACCGGAAGAAGTGCAAGGATTGTTCAAATGCAAGAATCCCAGGTGTGTCAGCAATTTTGACGAGTATGTGGCTCCCAAGTTCCGGCTTGCCCACTCAAACGGGAAGATTCATTATCGATGCAGCTATTGTGAAGAATTGACATCATACAGTATATAAAATTTGATACGAGGTTTCAGCTAAACTTTGAAGCATAAATAATCCCAGGATTCACATTGATTCCTGGGATTCTATTTTTTAGTCGGGTTACAGATATAATAGCTGACAGGGTTATATTGGATGTAATTTTATGGTATAATAAAAATAAAGAGGTGTTAGCATGAAGATGCCGGAACTCTCCATCGGAATGTCAAAATCCGTTCAAAAGGTCATATCCAAAGAAGACACTGCATTGAATTTTGGCAGCGGAGCTTTGAAGAATCTGTTGGCAACGCCGACACTTTCTGCGCTGATGATTGAAGCGGCAGTAAAAACTATTGATCCTCTGCTTCCTGAGCACTATATTACAATTGGGAAGAGCATTGAGATTGAGCATGAGCATCCAACCAAAGAAGGGACAA
>JAKJBT010000097.1 GCA_022706865.1 Bacillota bacterium | reverse complement strand
CAGGTACTCTCCGGCCTTTTACCAATGCTTCTGCCTTGCCTGACAGCATTCTCGTATAGCCATCGGCATAGCCGACAGGCAGTGATGCGATTTTGCTCTTCTTTTCTGCAATGAACCTTCTTCCGTAACTTACGCTCTGTCCGGCTTCTATCTCCTTGACATGTGTGATTCTGACCTTCAATGACATAACCTGTTTAAGCTCAATCTTATCAAGCATTACCTCGTCCGAAGGCTTCAAGCCATAGAGGATTATTCCCGCTCTGACCATATTAAGATGCATATTCGGAAGGTCAATTATTGCAGCACTGTTTCCGCAGTGTTTTACATTTATTTTGACATTCTCACGTTCAAGCTCTCCGCATATCCACGTGAATCTCTCATATTGTCCTTCAGTATATGTTTTATCCAAGGTATCAGCCACTGCAAAATGTGTAAATATGCCTTCAATAGCAATATTGGGCAGTTTGCTGATCTTCTTTATAAGCTGTACGGAGTCCTTGTCGGGCCTTAAGCCTATTCTTCCCATCCCCGTATCAACTTTTATATGGATTTTTGCAGTTTTATTCTGCTTCACGGCCTCCTTAGAAATTGCTTCTGCCAGTTCCCAGGAATACACAGCCTGCTCTAAATCGTAGCTTACTATTTCCTCTGCCCTTTCCTTGTCGGTAAAGCCGAGGATTAGAATAGGCACTTCAAAGCCTGCTTCCCTAAGCTCGATACCCTCATCCAGCACAGCAACGGCAAATCTGTCTGCCCCATTCTCCAAAAGGGTCTGTGCTATTTTTGTTGCTCCGTGTCCATATCCGTCAGCTTTAATTACTGCGGTTACAAGGGCATCTTTCTTAGCAAGCCTCCTTATTTCCCTCATATTGTGGGCAAGAGCATCCAGATCCACTTCCACCCATGCAGCTCTGATTTTCTTCAGATCGTACATTTTTACTCATCTCCTGTAATTTCATAGAATTTTCTCGTATAATCTCAAAATCCCCGTCTTCCAATCTGGGATTATAGACAAAATTATCATAAGATATCTCTACGTATGTTTTGCCGTCACTTCCGTATATTTCCGCTCTTAGGGGCACAATTTCCGACCTGTCAATCCAAAGCTTTTCAACATGCATGTATCTGTTCGGTTCAGGGATCTCAAATTCTGCAACAATGCACTCCTTATCCCCATATTTCTCATAGCTGATTCTTATTTCACCGGCTTTTCTGATATGTTCCATAAAAGAACCTATAAAGCTGTTATACTCCATTGACCCTGAGAAATCTTCAGTTACAAAATACTGATTTATTCCGGGATGATATATATAAGAGCTGCGGCCGTTGTATATAGTCACTTGTCCTTGAAGCTCTTCCGGTGCCAAAACTTCTACCCTGTACTTGTCCGGGCTTTTATAGGAATGCTTCAGCCTGTATTCCATTGTACTTATATTATTTGTGACCTTCATAACAACATCGCAGGTATAGGTTTCCAGCTTCAAGAACCTCCTGCCGGCTTCCTCGAAGTTCTTTTTTTGCTTTATTATTCCGCAGCCGGTAAGACATACACATACAATAATAAGCACGCAAATAATCCTACGATACACAAAATGCCCTCCTGTTATTCCATATCGTATTATTTATACATTATTGTATGTGATTTTTTTTTATTAATGAATATTCTTCCTTGTCTCTTCACGGCTTTGAAAAAATAAATCCTCAATAACCATGCCTTCCCTTTCCATGGAAACTTCCGCTATTGCAGTAGCAGTAGCAAAGTCCTTGGAATGGGATATGGTTACATGTATTATCCCGATTCCGTTATCCTCTATAAACTGTTTGACATTGCCCTCAAAACGAACTATGGGCTTTCCAATCGGGCCTCTCAGGATTTCGATATCCTTCCACCTAAAACCCCTTAATCCCGTTCCCAGTGCTTTAAGCACAGCTTCCTTTGCAGAAAAACCTCCCGCAATATGCTGCGCTTTCATATCTTTTTTTTTGTAAAATTCCAGCTCCTGTTCAGTGAATAATCTTTCAATAAATCTCGGGCTTCTGGATATAGCCTTCTTAATTCTTTTTATTTCAATAATATCAGTCCCTATACCGAATATCATCATATCACTCCCGTATTATAGCACATTTATAATACACTTTAATTTTATATATTCTACAATAAAATCCTATATCCTCTCGCAGATAGTACATTATATTAAAAAACAAAGGTCAATTCCGCCGCTGCAGCAGAATCAACCCTATATACTCCTATGGCAGAAAACTCTCATCCAGACTTTCCATCTCGTCCGCTCCAATCATTCCATGTATAAATAAATACAGCTTGTTTACCCTTTCCTCCATATCCACCTTTCTCTGTATCAATTCCGCCAGCTTCTGTCTGAGATCGTTCACCTGCACCTGGCACTTCTCTGCCTCCGAACGGCTCTCTTTTATAAGCTCATAAGCCTTCTTAATTGTTTCCTTCAGAAGCTGTGTATTCATATCATTAATTCGTTCAGGGATAGATTCCAGTTCTTCTAAGAGTACCGGGATCTTCTTGTTAATTTCAAGTATTTCTTTCTCCGCTTCCGCCATTTTGGATAAGGCAGTCTTGTTGTTGTTTTCATTTATATCTTTTGAAAGATATAGTATTTTATTCATAACTGTTTTTTTTCTTTTTTCCAGATTATATAACTCGGAATCGCATTCCTTATTTCTGGCAATAAGCACTTCCAATCCGGAGATAATTTTTTGCATATTCCTGGACTTATTTCCGGAAAACAGTTGTATCCATTCCGGTACGTAGATAAGTATCGGAATTTTATTTCTTTTTACAATATTGTCTTTAAAATCAATGTCTTTGCCCATAGGTATTCTCTCCATTTCTTACAGCATTTCCATCCGCATGTCATGAAGAACATTATAAATTTCCAAAATAATTGTATTACATTAATTTTACTATAAAAACAAATATAGTCAAATGCTTTTCATATCTGCTTCCACTGCGCTGTACGTCTTATAGCCGCCGCTCAGATTCCTTACATTATCGAAGCCGTTCTGCATCATTATCCTTACTCCTATATAAGAACGCAAGCCCACCCGGCAATTGACAATAATCTCTTTGTCCTTGGGTATCTCCTTAAGCCTGCTTCTTATTTGATCC
This sequence comes from Bacillota bacterium, assembly GCA_022706865.1. Next base: position 2,557 of record JAKJBT010000097.1, on the reverse strand, counting down.
AGGGGAATATTTACCGCATTGGGGATATGTCCCATCTGGTATTCGGAAGGCTCCCGCACATCCAGAAGAAATGTCCGGCTCATATCCGCATTCATTGCCTCATACCAGTAAGCCACCTTGACATCCCCGTTTAAAACGTTGCTTCCGACATAACCGGCCATGTTTACAGGATCTTTTGCGGATGAGAAAGGCGGAGCATAAGCAAGCTCAAACTCCTGCAGATCATGTACCGTCATCCTGTGCCTTACTGCTATCGCAATATCATCTATCCTCTTATCCACGCCGTCGTATCCTGCTATCTGAGCACCCAATACCCTGCCCTGAAGGGTATAGATAAGCTTTATCGCCATTGCGCTCCCTCCCGGATAATAGCCTGCGTGGGAAGCTGAGTGTGTGATAGTAGTAATATAGTCTTTCCCCAATTCTTTGCCAAGCTTCTTAAGGGTCTTCTCATTAACTCCTGTTGATGCCGCAGCCATATCAAACACCTTTGCAATTGCCGTTCCTTGTGTTCCTTTATAAGTTTCCCTGCGTCCCGCAATATTGTCCGCAACTATTCTTCCCTGCTTGTTTGCAGGTCCTGCAAGGGGTATCAATGCCGGGTTGCCGCTTATGTAGTCTGTTACTTCAACAGCATCTCCCAAAGCGTATATATTCGGATCGGAGGTCTGCAGATACTCATTCACCTTAATCCCTCCGGTGACCCCTATTTCAAGGCCCGCCTCCCTTGCCAGCGTGTTATTGGGCTTTACGCCTATAGAGAGTATTATCATATCCGCAGGTATTCTCTTACCGCTTTGCAATACCACAACTGTCCTGTTTCCTTCAGGTTCAAAAGCCTTAACCCCGTCCTTAAGGTGAAGTCCGCAGCCCTTGCTCCTTATATGATTATGAACTATGGCAGCCATTTCATAATCCAAAGGTGCCATGACCTGGTCAAGAGCCTCAACAATGTCAACCTTCAAGCCTGCACTATGAAGATTCTCTGCCATCTCCAAGCCTATGAAGCCTCCTCCCACTACAACTGCATTCTGCGGCTTTTTCTCATCAAGAAAGCTCTTGATTGAATCGGTGTCGGGAATATCTCTCAAGGTATATATGTTTGGGCTGTCTATGCCAGGTATAGGCGGTTTAACAGGAGAAGCGCCCGGTGAAAGCACAAGCACATCATAGCTTTCCTCATAGATGCTTCCGTCTTTTATGTTCCTGACTTCAACTACCTTTCGATGCCTGTCTATTTTTGTTACCTCCGAAAGCTCTTTCACATCTATATTAAATCGGGCCTTCATAGCTTCTGCAGTCTGCACCAAAAGATTCTTCCTCTCTTTTATTGCCCCTCCTATATAATAGGGAAGGCCGCAATTGGCAAAGGAAATATACATCCCCTTCTCAAACATTATTATCTCTGCCTTCTCATCCATTCTCCTGAGCCTTGCGGCTGCAGAGGCTCCCCCTGCAACTCCTCCTACTATGAGTACCTTTTTGCTCATATCCATGCCTCCCTGTATTTTTATATCGCACTGCATATATGCATAAATTTATATACTTTAATTTATATACCCACGGGGGGTATACATATATTATATTTCCATACTTAACGGTTGTCAACATTTTTGCAATTATTTTGTGCAATAAATCAATACCCTCTTCATAAATCCTTCACATTTATGATATAATATAAACACATACCTATGGGGGGTACATATTAAATTTGAGCGCAGGTGATTCAATTGAGCAACGTATCGCTGATATTGGCTTTTTCGGCAGGGCTTCTGTCCTTTCTTTCCCCATGCGTGCTGCCTCTGGTACCCGCCTATATAACTTATATTACCGGGTCTGCCATTGCTGATCTTAATACCGGAAGGTCAAGGCTTTATGCCCTGTATAAATCCCTGGGGTTTGTTCTGGGCTTTTCTCTGGTATTCATAGCAATGGGAGCCTCAATAACCTCCATAGGCAGGCTGTTTACCGGAAATATGGATACTTTCAGGAAAATCGGCGGTACTCTTATAGTACTGTTTGGAATACACATTACAGGGCTTTTTAAGATAAAGACACTGTATTACGAAAAAAGGCTTGTACCATTTGAAAAGCTGGGCAGGAATATAAGCTCGGTATTCATAGGAATGGCCTTTGCAGCAGGCTGGACTCCCTGTGTAGGCCCTATACTGGCATCGATACTCATATATGCCGGCAGCATGGAAACAATAACCATGGGAATACTGCTGCTTGCAGCATATTCTTTAGGGCTGGCGGTACCATTTATACTAACTGCTTATGCTATCGGAAGCTTCAGCGGGTATTTCAGGAGAATATCAGGACACTTGAATACCATATCGATTATAAGCGGAGTTTTGCTCATACTAATGGGTATACTCATCTTTACAAACAGGATTGCGGCACTAAGCCGGTATTTTGATTTTTTTAATTTTTAATCAGAGTCCAGCGGTGTTATGTCAAGAGATAAATAAGTAAGAATTCATTTGTTTTTTACTACTTACCAAAAGGCGCAAAACATCCACCTAAGCCCTGTCGGTTCTGCTTTAAAAAATTAGAA
>JAKJBT010000096.1 GCA_022706865.1 Bacillota bacterium | reverse complement strand
CCTATTTATTAGAAAGCTATAGTCAGACATTAACAGCACCTCGCTTTGACATGAAAGTGCCAAAGAGCTGCTCATATTGTTTGGCTTGCTCTTTATGTACGGCTGATTTTCTTGTTGTGCTTCGATAATACAGGCCGGTCAAAAAATCAAGGAATGAATCTTTCGTTATAAGCGTTCCTTTACCTCGGTGGAATGATTGTAGCCGCTTGTTTTTATAGCTTAAAGGTTTCAATTCATTACGCAGTATCCAATTGTTTACTGCTGATTTTGAATATCCGGTAAAACGCATTACATCAGGAACCAGTAGCAGTTGAGGGAAGTCATGCAATTGTTTTTGATAATAACGGCGCAAACCTTCAATATATTCATTTTCTATTTCGTCAAAGCACATCTTTTCATATTGATATAGCAGAATGTCTGTAATCTTTATCCGTTGCCTTCTTCCTTCTGATGTGCTTACATATTCAAAGGGAATCATGCCTTTTTTCTGGATTGAATAGGCTGTTGATTTGCAAATACCTAAGATGGCACACATTTCTTTCTGCGTGACATATTCAGGATAACGATCAATTTCCGAAGAACAATATTCATTAAAATTCATTTGCTTCACTCACTTTCTTAAATTTGTCAACGGCAAGTGGTGAAAGCATATCTTTGTATTAATAATGATAGAATTTTCGAGTTCTATCCGAGTTCTATCCAAAACGGGTTGGGATGCAATTTTTTCGTTGATTTTTTGGAGTGCTCAACATTCCTTGCAGACACGAAAAAAATCCCCGGAAACCCTGATTCTACAAGATTTTCGGGAGCTTTTATCTACATGGATTTACTGCTAATTTCCACTAAATTCTCATTTCATCGTTGCACTCGAAATCATGCGTACCCAAAAGGTACCGAGGGTTCGAATCCCTCCCTCTCCGCCATATTTAGAGCGATAACGTTCTATCACGGAGAATTTTGCATGTATCACTTCCTTTCCAGCTCTTGAAGAAAAGAGCGCATTAGCTCGTTTTCCATTCTTAATTGTTTATTCTCTTTAAGCAAAGCTTGTAAAGATTCAGGATTATTTTTCCTGGGTCGTCCCTTCCGAGTAGGTATTGTTGGTGTCTCTTTTTCTTTCCTACGATTCCTTTTTAAAATCTGATGCACTAAAAACCGATCTTTTAAACCAAGATGTTCTGCAATCTCACTTTGAGTCATACCTTGCTTAGTCATTTCTTTGATTTATGTTATTAACTCGGGTGTATATCGATTCATCTTCATTCCTTTTTTACCTGCCATAAAAAATTCCCCCTTATTGTAGTAATTATCCTACTTTAAGGGGGATTCTCGCAACTGTTCAATTCTTGGGGTTCGGTTCATTTGTTGGGGGTTTTTTATTATTCTACATACTTGCGGCAAGTCTATTGACAAAAGCTTATTCTCTTACTATAATAGTTATACATAAAATAGTTAAACGTAAAACAATTATACATATTACAATCCCATGAAAGGAATTGATATTATGAAGTATATAGAACTGGTTAAAAGATTTGATCTATTATTTTTTAAAAGGCGAATACTGTTTCAGAAGCTGGCCGCTGATGCAGGGTTATATTTCGGGCAGCTGCCCATTCTGGAATACATTGCAAGGCATAATGGCTGTTCGCAGGTTGAAATTGCAGGCACCCTGAATTTATCCACGGCATCGGTTGCAATATCAACTAAACGGCTGCAAAAGGCGGGGATGATAGAGAAGGTTGTGGATGATGCAAATCTTAGAAGCAAAAAACTGACTATTACCGAAAAGGGTATTGAAATGTCAAAAAAGTGTCGTGAATTATTTGACACCGTTGATAAAAGAATATTTTCAGGCTTTGATGAATCGGAATTGGCTCAATTGAAGGGTTATCTTGATAGATTGATTGCCAACATTTCTGAAGGGCAGGACAAGGATAGGAATTTAGACTTGTTTGAGATTCTTGCCATGAAAAATCAAATACATAAAAATGAGTTTTGCAGTAAGGAAGGAGAAAGCAAATAATGCTGAAAAAACTGCTGCCATGCTTGGGGAACTATAAGAAATATGCGGTTTTAACTCCTGTGATGGTAATAGGGGAGGTTATACTGGAAATATTCATACCTCTTATTATGGCAAGGATTATTGATGTAGGTATAAGCAAGAGTGATATTGACTATGTTGTCAGAATGGGGGCCTTGATGGTCCTTATGGCTTTGTTTGCACTTTTATTCGGAGCCCTGTCAGGACGTTTTGCGGCTGTCGCAAGCATGGGCTTTGCCAAAGGAATTCGTAAGACGCTGTTTGACAAGATACAGGAGTTCTCTTTTGCAAATATTGATAAATTCAGCACAGCATCTCTTATCACAAGACTTACCACTGATATAAACAGTGTACAGATGGCTTTCATGATGACAATAAGGATGCTTGTGCGTGCGCCTATAATGCTTGTTAGTGCAACTGTCATGGCAATTGTAATAAACGCCCGCCTGGCTGTTATATTTCTTGCAGCCATAGCTTTTTTGGGCGGCGCGCTGTATTTTATCGCCACAAGGGCATATCCCAGGTTCAAGGCTATGCTTGAGAAATATGACAGCATGAATGCATCCGTTCAGGAGGATCTGATTGCTATTCGCGTCGTAAAAGCCTTTGTAAGAGAGGAACATGAAAACGAAAAATTCAGGGCAGCCGCGGATGCTGTTCGAAAAGCACAGCTGAAGGCGGAAAAAATGCTTATACTAAATATGCCGATAATGCAATTTGCAATGTACTGCTGCATGATAGCCATTTCGTGGTTCGGGGGCAGGATGATAATCGGAGGAACACTGCTCACCGGTGAATTCATGAGTTTTATAAGCTATGTGGGACAGATAATGATGTCATTGATGATGATTTCATTTGTGTTTGTAGTTGTTGTCATGTCAAGGGCATCTGCATTCCGTATAGCTGAAGTTCTGGATGAGGAGATTGATATCAGGAACAGCAGCGGAAGCAAGGATTTGAAGGTCGAGGACGGTTCAGTAGTTTTTGACAGTGTTTCCTTCAGCTATAGTAAAAACAAAGAGAATCTTACTCTGAATGACTGCAGCTTTGAAATAAAGTCCGGTGAGACAGTGGGAATCATAGGGGGTACCGGTTCCGGCAAGACCAGCCTTGTTCAGCTTATTCCCCGTCTTTATGACGTAATTGGGGGAAGGGTTTTAGTCGGAGGGCACGATGTGCGGGACTATCGGCTTGATACGCTGAGAAACGCAGTTGCAGTGGTATTGCAGAAGAATGTTCTTTTTTCGGGGACTATAAAGGAAAATCTCAGATGGGGTAATGAAGCGGCAACCGATTCTGAAATTATTGAGGCCTGTAAAACAGCACAGGCACATGATTTTATAACTTCCTTTCCTGAAGGCTACGAGACATACTTGGGGCAGGGAGGCGTAAATGTGTCCGGCGGCCAGAAGCAGAGGCTGTCCATTGCAAGAGCACTGCTTAAAAGGCCGAAAATACTGATACTGGATGACAGCACAAGTGCTGTTGATACTGCTACAGACAGCAAGATCCGCCAGGCTCTCAGGGAAAACTTTAAGGATACCACAAAAATAATTATAGCCCAGAGGATAACCTCCGTCAGCGATGCTGACAAAATCATTGTAATGGATGACGGAAAAATTAATGCAATCGGTACTCATGAAGAGCTGCTTGCTGCCAACTCCATTTACAGGGAAGTATATGAATCACAGCAGAAAGGAGTTGCATAAGCCATGCCTGGACCTCAGAGACGTCCGGCTGCAAAGCCGAAAGATACGAGAAAGACACTAAAAAGGATTATGAAATATTTATTTGCATATAAGCTGCAGCTTGCTGCCGTGGCAGTTTCAATTATTGTAAGTGCAGCAGCAAGCGTTGCCGGCACATATTTCCTTAAACCAATAATCAATCAATATATTGTTCCGTATATCGGGAGCAAAGATCCTGATATGACAGGCTTTGCTTCCATGATAGGCATGTTGGCTGCCGTATATGCCATTGGTGTTGCAGGGACCTATGCATATAACAGGCTGATGCTGAATATTTCCACAGGCACTCTGTATAAATTGAGAACAGAATTATTTGCTCATATGGAATCCTTGCCGATAAAATATTTCGATACCCATACCCATGGTGAATTGATGAGCCGGTATACTAACGATATCGATACTCTTAGGGAAATGCTTAGTCATGGTATTCCGAACCTGTTCTCATCAGCACTGACTGTGATTGGGATATTTGCCATGATGGTTGTGCTCAGCCCTGCATTGACTGTTCTTGTGGTGTTTGTGCTCATACTGATTCTGTTTGTCATGAAGAAAATAGGCGGTTTGAGTGCTAAATATTTCAGGAAGCAGCAAAAGGAAATCGGCAGGGTTAACGGTTACATCGAAGAAATGATTGAGGGACAGAAGGTTGTAAAGGTTTTCAGTCGAGAGCAAGCGGTAAAGAGTGATTTTGATAAAATAAACAATGAGCTGTTCCATGCGGCTGCAAACGCCCATACCTTTGCAGGAATACTAATGCCGATTATCGGAAACCTTTCCTATATGCTGTATTCATTAACCGCAGCGGTGGGTGCAATCATGTCCATAAAAGGTTATATTGACATAGGAACCATTGCATCATTTCTGCAGTATACGCGGACATTCACACAGCCGCTGAACCAGGTTTCGCAGCAGATGAGCTCGATACTGACTGCTTTGGCAGGTGCGGAGCGCATATTCGAAGTGCTGGATGAAAAACCGGAGGTGGATGGAGGTATTGTTGAGCTCGTTTATGCAAGGGAGAATGACAGAGGTGAACTGGAGGAGGCTGAGAGATATACCGGAAAGTGGGCATGGAGGCAGCCTAACAAGGATGGAAGCATAACCTACAGTGAACTTAAAGGGGATGTGCGCTTTGAAGATGTCACCTTTGGCTATGAGGAGAACAAAACTGTATTGGACGGGATAAGCCTCTATGCAAAGCCGGGCCAGAAAATAGCATTTGTAGGCTCCACAGGCGCCGGAAAAACCACCATTACAAATTTGATAAACCGCTTTTATGACGTACCTGACGGCAAAATCAGATATGACGGAATAAACATAAACAAAATCAGGAAGGCAGACTTAAGGCGCTCCCTGTCAATGGTTCTGCAGGATACACACCTGTTTACGGGAACTGTCATGGAGAACATCCGCTACGGTAAACTGGATGCGACTGATGAAGAGGTTATAAATGCGGCAAAGCTAGCCAATGCACATTCTTTTATAATGCACCTGCCCCAGGGCTATGATACAATGCTGACCTCGGACGGTGCCAATCTGAGCCAGGGGCAGCGTCAGCTTATCGCCATAGCAAGAGCGGCAGTTGCCAATCCTCCTGTCTTGATCCTGGATGAAGCAACAAGCTCAATTGATACAAGAACAGAAGCATTGATAGAAAAGGGTATGGATACCCTTATGGAAGGCAGGACGGTTTTTGTTATTGCCCATAGGCTCTCCACCGTCCGGAATTCAAATGCCATAATGGTCCTGGAAAACGGAAGGATTATCGAACGGGGAGATCATGAGGACCTGATCGCCAAGGGAGGAAAATACTATCAACTGTATACAGGCATGTTCGAGCTGTCGTAAAAACCATGCAGATGTTTTTCTAATTCTCTGAGCTTTCACTGAAAAAGCTTCTGATGTTTGTTATCGGATAAATGATTTTCCTTGCTACCTCCGGGCGATTCATAGTATATAAATGTATTCCGGCTGCACCGGAGGACAGCAGGTCTATTATCTGTTCCGTTGCATAGGCTATACCCGCTTCCTTCAATGCTCCGGGGTTATCTCCGTATTTGTCCAGTATACGCTTAAACTTTGGGGGAATAGAGGCACCGCAAAGGCCTGTGATGCGTTCAATCTGCTTCTTGTTTATTACAGGCATAATGCCGGCTGAGACCGG
>JAKJBT010000095.1 GCA_022706865.1 Bacillota bacterium | reverse complement strand
GCAGCTCATAATGTACCTTATGTGGCTCAGACCACCTTTATAGGAAATTTTAAAGATATAAGCGAAAAGGCTCATAAAGCGATATATACTCCTGGCCCTGCATTTTTGAATGTAATGGCTCCGTGCCCGAGAGGCTGGAGATACCCTGCAGAGGACTTGATGGAAATCACCAAGGCAGCGGTAGAGACCTGTGTATGGCCTTTGTTCGAGGTAATTGACGGAAAGTGGATATTGAACTATACACCAAAGAAAAAGCTGCCCGTGGAGGAATACCTCAAGAAGCAAGGCAGATTCAGCCATATGTTCAAAAAGGGAAATGAGTGGATGATAGAGGCTTATCAGGCTGAAGTTGACCGCAAATGGGAAGATCTTCTCTTTAACTGCAGCCGCGCATAAATAAGGCTAAAGGGACACGGGAAGGGACACGGGGACGTTTCGCGTGTCCCGCTTTCAGCGGGACAGGAGAAACGTCCCCGTGTCACATATTGTACACTTCTTCATATACCTTTATGGTCTCGATTGCAGTTTTCTTCCACGAAAAATTATAAGCCCTCCTCAGTGCTTTTTCTTTCAATTGTTCCCTGAACTCCGCATCTGAAATGGCCTTGTAGATTTTTTCCGTAAGCTCGTCAATATTGTAAGGGTCCGTAAGTATTGCTCCGTCTCCCACTACTTCGGGAATTGAAGTGACATCGGCAGTTATGGTGGGGGTACCGCAGGTCATAGCTTCAAGGGGCGGAAGGCCGAAGCCTTCATACAATGAGGGATATACGAACAGCGAGGAGCAGTTGTAAAAGTACGGCAGATGCTCATAAGGCACATAACCGGCAAATACCACCCTGTCCCTTATTCCCATTCCCTCAGTCTTTTTTTTCAATTCATAGTGATTATCCTTGGAGGCTCCCAACAGCACCAGGTCATAATATCCGGGCAGCTCCCGGCAGATTCTCCTATAGGCCTCCAATAAGCCGTCCACATTCTTTCTCGGACTGAAGCCCCCCAGATATAATATGAAGTCGTTGGAATAGCTGTATTCCTTCTTTAGGAAATTCCAGGCCTTTTCTTTGTCCATAAGCCTGAATCTGCTGTCTGCGGCCAGGTAGGTGACCTTTATTTTTTCTTCAGGCAGCTTGAAGTACTTTATTATATCCTGTTTTGAATAGTTGGATACTGTAATCACCCTGTCGCACTTTTCCAGTATGTAGGGCATTTCCTGCAGGAACCTGTCCAAATAGCTCTTCCCGCAGGTATCAGGCATTACCAGGGGTATGAGGTCATGTACGGTAGCAACGTAAGAGCAGGTTTTTGGCCTTGGAAGCCCAAGCCCGTTCTGAGGCAGGTGGAATATATCGCAGCTGTTCATTTTCACCTGGGCAGGGAGGAATACCTCATCCCAGAACCTCTTATTCTTTTCACCAAACAAAGTGAGGCTGATATTGCCCCTTCCCAATAAGAAATCATATCCGTCATTAGGCCAGAAAAACCTGTAATTGTTCCGGGTGTCGATTTTTATGATATTCTCCAGCAACCTTGCGGTATAAGTGCCTATGCCCGTTCCGGCATAAAGCTTGGCGCCTCTTGCATCCATACATATGTTCATACCATTCACTCCCATATATCAGTATATTAAACCGCCCTTGTACCTGTGAATAGTCAAAGCAGTAACACAATTTTTGCGGCGTCATATAATGGTATAAATGCTGTTGAGAGGAATCATTATGGATTTAAAAGCAGTAGAAGAAGCTTACGGTATTAAAATCAAAGATATCCAAAGCATCAGAAATATCCTGAGGGCGGAGACGGATTGCGGAGTAAAGTGCATTAAAAGGGCACACATGAGCCCGGGCTTTTTCCTTTTCATATATTCTGCGGTGAATCATCTTAAGGGAAGGGGATATGAAGGGGTAATCCCGTATGACAGGGCCATTGACGGAAGTATATGCATACCTGACGGCAATCATGTCTATTACGTGGTGGATTGGATTGAAGCCAGGGAGTGCAGGTTCAAGAAAGAAGAAGAGCTGAAAATGGCCATAAAGGCAGCGGCGGAACTCCACAGGGCATCAGCAGGTTATGTGCCGCCGGAAGGAGCAAAACCAAGGGTATTCTATAACAAATGGGTGGAAAAGTGTGAAAAGAAAACCAAGGAACTGCTGGAATTCGGCAAAGTAATAGAAGATAAGGAGTATAGGGACGACTTTGACGAAATATTTGCCCTTCATCTCCCGTATTATTTGCAGCAGTCCCTGGATACCGCAGCTATGATAATGGAAAGCCCATACGGGGAAATATCGGAGAAAAGTGAGCGGTCAGGGGAATTCTGCCATCACGATATGGCAAACCATAACTTCCTGATAACTGAGGAGGGCAAGGTCTACCTCATAGATTTTGATTACTGCATAATGGATACCAGGCTTCACGATCTTACAAGCCTGGTAATAAGGAATATGAGATATGGAGTCTGGGACATAGGCAAAGCGTATTTCATACTGAATGAATATGACAGGATATACAGCATAAGCCGGAAGGAGCTTGAGGCAATAAAGGCATTAATAACCTTTCCGCAGGATTTTTGGCAGGTAGGGCTCCAGTATTACACGGAAAAGCAGCCCTGGACCATGGATTATTTTCTGATGAGGCTTAACAGGATCGTAGATGACAGGGAAATACGGGATAAGTTTTTAAAAGAATTCTATGAGTTGTAAGGAGTTGATTTTATGAGCGGCAGAAAGAATGAAATCAATGAAGCAATAGATATTGAAAGGGGCCTGAGTCCCGAAGAGCAGGTCAATAAGCTGGAAAGCTTCATAAAGGATATGAAGGAAGAAATAAAGCAGCTAAAAAAGATAGGCAAGCACAAAGAGAAAATAGAAAAGCTTGAAAGGGAAAAAAAGAAGATTATCAGCAAAAAGCTAAAAAAGCATCACAGGCATCATTAAAGGAAGGATGATTTTATGTCCGGCGGATATGGAAAGTTGAAAAGGCATGACCTCAAGCTTCTGATCGAAAACCTCTACGGCTTGGAAGTAAGAAATATGCAGGAAGGGGACAGAGGCATACTTGTCTATACCGACAGAGGAATAAAAAGGCTTAAGGAGACCGAAAGCGATGAGGCAAAGATATTATTCTCGGCATCAGCTTATGAGCATGTCTTCAATAACGGTTTCAGGCAGATCAGCTGCATCAACCGGACCCTGAACGGCAGCTGCCATATGAAATATGATAAGAACAGCTATATACTCCAGGATTTTACCAAGGGAAGGGTATATGAAGCAGATACAGCCGAGGCTGCGGCAGTTGCCGGCAAAGCCCTGGCAGAGCTTCATAAGGCGGGGGAATACTTCATACCTGCGCCGGGAAGCCGTGCCCGTGTTGATTGGGGAAAGTGGATGGAGAAATTCAAGGCAAACTCCATAAGCTTGAAAAAGTATAAAGAGCTTATTTGTCTCAAGGAAAAGAAAAGTTCAATTGACAAGATGTTTTTGGAAAACATAGATGAATTTCTCGAAAAAATGCAGTGTGCTCATGGGCTGCTAAAGGAAAGCAGATATCTTGACAAGGTGAGGCAGGCTATGTCATGCAATCAGATAACCCATGGAGAGTTCAAGAAGCATGCGATATTGGAAGGGGATCCGGAAGGAGTGTTTATAACCAACTTCGAGGAATGCAGCTATGATATCTGTGAATTTGACATAGCGACACTTCTTGAAAGCTTCTCGGGGAAAAACAAGGATGAGCTTGCAGCTGCGGCAGCAGAAGCATACTCCAAAGTAAAGCCCCTGGACGAAGGTTCCGTGAAGATAATAAAAGCTTTTCTCATATATCCCAAAAGGTTTTTCAAGGTTTCGGAAAGCATTTACGGAAGAAGGAAGAACTATAACGAAATCGAACTGGCACAAAAGCTCGCGAGAAGTATAAAAAGGGAAAAGAAAAAAGAGGAAGTTATCAGATTTCTGGATTGCGGACGGTGCATAATTTAATGAGGATGGAGCTTTTTATGGAAGAAAACAGGCAGTCGGACAGGGAGTTTCTCGGCGGATACAATCTGGATGTAAAGCTTTTTGAGGCTATGGGCTTTAAGGTCAGGCAGATAATTCCCGTGAGAAGTGTGTACAGAATAGTAACCGACAAGGGGTTTTACTGTTTGAAAAGACTGAGGTTTCCCATGGAGGATATGGATTTTATTTTTTCAGCCTTGGAGCACCTTAAGAGCAAGGGCTTCAGCAATGCCTATGATATAGTCAAGCAGGAAAACGGCGATGACTTTATAAGCTTCAAAGGTGATAAGTATTTTCTTACGCAATGGATAGACGGAAGGGAATGCGACTTTATGAACCCTATGGACCTTGATGCTGCCATTGAAGTGCTTGCAAGGCTGCATAATGCTTCGGACGGCTTTGCTCCTGTTGTATGCCCTCCTGACAGGTGTTGGTACGGAAAATGGCCGGAATATTGTGCCGACAGGATAGAAGAGATGAAACAAATTAAGGTGCAGGTGCTGGAAAAGCCTGAAAAGAGTGAAATAGACAGGATATATCTTGATTATGTGGATATGTGCATAAATGACGGAGAGGAAGCGCTGCAGATTCTGGGTAAAACCGATTACAAGAGCCTTTCTGAGGAAGCGGCAGCGAAGAAAAGCTTTATCCACCACGATTTTGCCCATCATAATATAATACATACCTTTGATGGGAGAATATACGTAGTGGATTTTGATTACTGCATTATGGATATAAGGATGCATGATGTAGGAAGCCTTATCCTGAGGAATATGAAGAGGTCAAACTGGGATACGGACAAAGCCATGGATATACTGGAAAGCTATGACCGGAGAAATCCCATAAGCAGCATGGAACTCAAGGTGCTTGTTCCCTTCTTACTTTTCCCGCAGGACTTCTGGATGATATCCAGGCAGTACTATATTGAAAAGAAGGACTGGGATGAAGAGGACTTCGCGGATAAAATGAGCACAAAGTCAGAGTATACATTTATGAGAAGGAAGTTTATAGAAGAGTTCGAGAAAAGAGTGTAGAATCATAGAAACAACGGTATAAGTCTCTGCAGCCCCTCATATATTCTAATAGTATGTCAGCTAATTTGTATACTATGAGGTGCTGCCAATGAAAATAGATGCCATTGCCAGGGAGTTCGGCTGCAGGGTGATATACAGCAAACCGCTGAGGGCGGTCAATCTGGCTCAAACCGACAGGGGATTGGTAATAATAAAGGAAACCTACAGGGATCCGGATAAGATATTGTACATACATGGCTTAAAGGAATATCTCCATAAGAATGGATTTACGCGTATTGACAGATACCTGCTGTCTCAATACGAGCTGCCCTTTACAATATATGAGAACAGGATCTTCGTGATGGAAGACTATATAGCGGGAAGGGAATGCAGCTTCACCAACCCCTATGACAGGGAAGCGATAGTAAAGGCACTGGCACAGCTGCATAATGCAGGCAGGGGGTATTTGCCTTCTACCGGTGCTGCGGCGAGAAACAACATCGGAAAATGGGAAAAGTCCTATAGGGAGAAAATTGAGGATCTGACGGAATTCAAGAAGCTTGCGGCAAAGAAAAGGAAAAAAGGAAAGCTGGATAAAATGTTCCTGGAGGATGTGGACTTTTATATTGAAATGGGCTGGAGAGGCTTTGATACCCTGAAGAATTCGAACTATGCGGATATATGTAAGAAAGCAAAAAAGGACAATGTCATATGCCATCATGACTACACTTATCACAACATTATAATCGGGCCGGGGGGAGAGGTAAACGTAATAGATTTCGATTACAGCTGCCATGAACTGCCCGTTTATGACCTGGCTGCATTGATACAAAAAGTACTGAAGCGGTACAGCTATGATGTGGATATGGCTTTGGAGATGATAGAGGATTATTGCAGTATAGCGCCTCTTGAAAGAGAGGACCTGGTGCTGATGCTGTCGCTTTTTGAATTTCCCCAGAGGTTCTGGAGGAT
>JAKJBT010000012.1 GCA_022706865.1 Bacillota bacterium | reverse complement strand
AAAGTAGATGCTTCTACTACTTTTGTGATGATAAATTTTTTCACGATATATATAGCTAATATAGCCAAAAAACAAGCATTATAGAACAAAAAAGTAGCAGCCTCTCCGACTACTACTTTCGTTCAACCTTCATCATTGCTCCATTTGCTTGCCAAGGAAGCTGGCTGCCGTCTCCGACAATTTTACCTCCAGCTCTCCCATCTGTACGTTTGGATCTTTAGAAAGTAACAAAACTGCGCCTATAGAATCACCCTGGGTTATGATCGGTGCCACAACTCCGGCGGTATATTTGGGTGTACCCTCTTCATCAGCAGATATATTGATCATTTTGTTTTCTCCGGTCAGGCTTAAAACAACTGTTGTCTTGTCTTCCATTATTCTTTCCAATGAAGGGCTTACCCTCTTATCCAGCAATTCTTTCTTTGGTGCTCCCGCAACAGCAATAATGGTATCTCTGTCGGCTATGCATGTTATATGCTCCATGGAACTGTGAAGAGACTCTACATATTCTTTTGCGAAGTCACTGAGTTCTCCTATGGGGGAATATTTCTTAAGTATTACTTCACCTTCCCTATCTGTAAATATCTCCAAAGGGTCCCCTTCTCTTATACGCAAAGTTCTCCTTATCTCTTTTGGTATTACAACTCTTCCAAGGTCATCTATCCTTCTTACAATTCCGGTTGCTTTCAACTTAAAACCTCCTTTTCGAATTTACATAATTGTTTGTAATGGTTATTATTTTACCAACAACAATTTTTTATACACAATTTTGCAAATTATAGATAATAAGAAAAAAAGCAGTCTCACGACCGCATTTTTCATATTTTATTTTAAATTTTTGGTGAACTTCTCAATCTCTGCATTCTTTCTCATTTCTTCGAGAAGCTTCTCATATTCCGAGCTTTTCTTCTCATATAGCAGATTCCCTTTAAGCATTTCTTTTACATCCTCAAATTTGTCCAGCTTACTGTCCTCAACTTTTATAATGTGAAAACCAAAGTCAGTCTGAACGATTTCACTGATCTCTCCGGGCTTTAGTGCAAAAGCCGCTTTCTCAAAAGGCTCCACCATATCTCCATGCCTGAAGTAGTCAAGATCTCCGCTGTTTTCCTTTGCACTGGGATCCTTTGAATACTGCTTGGCCAGCTCGGCAAAATTCTCCCCGGCTTTTACCCTTGTAAGCATTTTCTCGGCTTCTTCCTTTGTATCCAGCAGTATATGGCTTGCCTTGACGCTCATAAATACATCCTGATGGGTATCATAATAATTCTTTGACTCCTCATCAGTAACTGTTATATTCTCAGTGAGCTTATCAACAAGTTTATTTATGGTAAGCTCCTTTTTTACCGATTCCTTGAAGTATTCAAGATCAACACCCTGCCCCTTAAGAAACTCATTGAACTTTTCTTCATTATCGAAGTATTTTCTGGCATTTTCAATTTCTGCGTTCACTTCGTCATCTGTAATGACAATCCCAAGCTTCGCGGCTTCTGCCATCTGAAGTTTTTCATCAATCAGCATGTCCAGAAGCTTTTCCCTGGCAACATCGCCGAACTTTCTTCCTTCAACCTCCTGATCCCATACTTCCGTACCAAACTGCTGTTCATACTGTGTCTTGAATATATTAAACATTTTATTGAATTCTTCTTTTAAAATCTCTTTTCCCGAAACTTTTGCAACTACAGTCTTATTATCAACTTCGGGATTTACTCTGACCATGTTGCAGGCAGTCGGAAATACTGTCAGCAATACAAGTGCCAAAGATACTAAAATCAGCCTGCATTTTTTATTAAACAATTTACATCGCTCCCCTACTTGTTTTTAGTCAAGGTTAATTATACCCTATATCAACCATTCTGAAAACTACTAATTTTTCCTAGGAATTCTTTTAAGAATTTGATATACTCCTCCGGCCTGTCCTCATCAACTTTTATGGTGAAATATGGCTGGCCGCTTGCGGTAAAGAGCAGCCTGTCAATGTATTCCCCTGCTACCCTTATAGCTGTTTCGGGCTTAATGCTCCTATCGTTGCTGAATTTCACCAATATGCTGTTTTTCCTCTGAGTTATGGATACTACATTGCATTTACCGGCTAAATGCTTTATATAGGATATATCCAGCAGATTCCTGACTACCTGCGGTAAGTCTCCGAACCTGTCCTCTATCTCCTCTTCAATGTCATAGATATCTTCCTGGCTTCCAATGTATGCAATCTTCTTATAAATCTCAATTTTTTGATTCTCATCGGATATATAGTTTTCCGGAATAAATGCACTAATCTTAAGCTCTATTGATGTATCAACGGCCTCTGCGACCTCTTCACCCTTAAGCTCCTTTACCGTATCCTCAAGCAGCTTTATATAAAGGTCATATCCTATGGCCTCCAAATGACCATGCTGCTCCCTGCCGAGTAAGTTGCCTGCTCCTCTGATTTCCAGATCCCTCATGGCTATTTTAAAACCGGAACCGAACTCAGTGAATTCCCTTATGGCTTGAAGCCTTTTTTCTGCAACTTCATTCAGCACCTTATCCTTCTGATATGTCAGATATGCATAAGCAAGCCTGTTGGAACGCCCAACCCTTCCCCTGAGCTGATAAAGCTGTGATAGTCCCATCTTATCTGCATCACTTATTATTATGGTGTTTACATTGGGAATATCCAGGCCTGCTTCAATAATAGTTGTACAAACCAATACATCATATTCATTATTATAAAAATCCAGCATAGTGTCCTCAAGCATCTTCTCTTCCATCTGTCCGTGGGCTACCGCCACCCTTGCCTCGGGTATCATCGTCTTAAGCTTTGCGGCAATCTTCTGTATGCTTCTCACACGGTTGTGTAAATAATATACCTGGCCCCCTCTTGCTATTTCTTTGGCAATTGCGTCTTTGATTACCTCTTCGTTATACTCCATTACATAGGTCTGAACGGGGTACCTTTCTTCCGGAGGTTCTTCAATTATGCTTATGTCCCTTATACCTGCAAGGGACATGTGCAGTGTTCTTGGAATAGGAGTCGCAGTCAAAGTCAGCACATCCACATTCTTTTTAAGACTCTTTATCTTTTCCTTATGGGCAACGCCAAACCTCTGCTCTTCATCAATTATCAAGAGCCCCAGGTCCCTGAACTCCACGTCATTCTGCAGGAGCCTGTGGGTTCCGATTATTATATCCACATTGCCATTCTTTATATTTTGAATTATCCTGCCTTGCTCAGCATGAGTCTTGAATCTGGATAAAACATCTATATTTACAGGGAAGCTGGCAAACCTTTGAATACAGGTATTATAATGCTGCTGCGCCAGTATTGTCGTAGGAACCAGGATCGCCGCCTGCTTGTTGTCCATGACACACTTAAATATCGCCCTGAGAGCAACCTCAGTCTTTCCATATCCTACATCCCCGCATAACAGCCTATCCATTACCCTTGGATCTTCCATGCTCTTCTTGATTTCTTCAATGCATCTCAACTGATCCTGAGTCTCCTGATATTGGAACATATCCTCAAATTCTTTCTGCCATCTGGTATCCTCTGAAAATGCGAAGCCTACCGCCTGCTGCCTTTCTGCATAAAGCTTAAGAAGATCCATCGCCATAGCTTCTATGGCCTTCTTGGCCTTTGTCTTAACCTTCACCCACTCTGTTCCGCCCAGTCTGTTCAGCTTGGGGCCCTTGTCCTCCGCTCCTATATATTTCTGAATCATATCCAGCTGGTCTGTGGGTATATAAAGCTTGTCATTCCCCGAATACCTGATATGAAGGTAATCCCTGGTGGTGTTATCTATCTTCAGTTTCTCTATCCCAATGTACTGTCCTATGCCATGATTCTCGTGAACAACATAATCCCCTGCTTTTAGATCGGTAAACACATTTATGGCTTTGCCTTTTTTCTTTTCAATCTTCTTCCTGCCCTTTGAGCCGAAAGGCTCTCTGTCGCTTATAACGGCATACTTTATCGATGGAAAATCAAATCCGCTGTTTAGTATTCCGGGAAGAATGATTACATGTCCTTCTTTTAGCTCAATATCAAGCTCATCCTTGTATATTGCATCAATATCCCTGTCCCTAAGATCTGAAGCCAGCCTCAGGCCCCTATCCCTTGAGCCTGAAAGTATCAGAACCCTGTATCTATGCTTTTTCCATGCGACAATCTCTTCCATAAGCATGGAAAGCTTGCCATGGAAAGGATGCATTGATCGGCTGGTAATGCTTATGGTTTTCTGAGGAATAAAATCATTACTGCTTTTATACAATGAATCCAGGCAGACTGTCTTTCTCTCCCGGATCCTTGGAACAAGATCTTCGTAAGTAAATAATGCCTCAAACTGTCCCGGCAGAACTTCACCCTTCTCCAGAAGCTGATTAAATTGCTCCATGAATTCCGTCCCTATGGTCTCGCAGCGCTGTTTTATCCTGTTAGGCTCATCTATGAAAATAATGCAATCCTTCATATAATCAATGAGACTGTAATTCTTATCGGGAAAATACGGCGAATATTTTTCTATTCCCTCAAAGTGTATACCCTGCCTCATTTTTTCAATGTCCTCGGATATCTTTTCCCTTACCCTGATATCGGAGGTTTTCTTCCTGCGCTCATTTCCTGATGCCCTAAGCCTTGCAGAAAGCTCTGACTGAAGGTTTTCCGCACCCAGGAGGAACTCCTCCTCTTTAACGATGAATTCTCTGGCAGGTGTGATTTTGATTTTTTCGATTTTATTTATAGAACGCTGGGTCAGCACATCAAAGTATCGGATGGAATCTATTTCATCATCAAAAAGTTCAATTCTGGCTGCGTTCTGGTGTATGGGAGAAAAGAAGTCAATTATACCTCCTCTTATTGAGAACTGGCCTTTGCCCTCTACCATGTCAATTCGCTCATATCCTGCTTTAATGAAATATTCTTTGATCTCATCCAATGAGACGGTTTCTCCCACTGAAAGTTCCCTGGTCATTGATGCAAAAAGCTCAGGAGACACTGTCCTTGTGAGCAGTGCCTCTATGGAAGTGCAGACAATGCAATTTTTGCCGTTGATGATATCATCATATGTCTTTAAGCGGTTCTGCAGAATTTCATTGCTTCTGGCATCAATCCTGTGGAATACCAACTCCCTGCCGGGCATTAAAGCCGCCATATCCGGCTCAAAAAAAGATATATCCTCATAAATCTTCCTGGAAAGCAAATCATTGTGCGTTATGAAAAGACACGCCTTTCCAAAATGCCTGCATACAAATGCAGCTGCCGCAGCCTTCTGGGTATCGGAAATACCATAGACTTCTACTGTATTCAGATTTGCTTGTAGAGATGAAAGCAGTTCATTGAACTCTTCCATTTCATAAAGAGGCTTAAGCACGTTATCGATGCTCAAGTTATCACCTCCTTAGCCAGGGTCAATAATGTCAGAAAAAAAAGGCTTCTGTTGAAGCGTTGCCTTCATTTTTCCCTATTATACCGGTTCATTGCCGAGTTTATGCCATTTTTTATTATTTCCTCGATAGCCAGAGACGCATTCTTGACAGACTCCTCCATCAAAGGTATTTCCTCATCTGAAAACCTGCTCAATACATAATCGCCCAAATCCATATAATCCGGCTGTTTGCCGATACCAACCCTAATCCTGGGGAACTGGTCCGTTTGTAATAAATATATTATAGACTTCATTCCATTATGAGTGCCTGAGCTTCCTTCCGGCCTTATTCTGATTCTTCCTGTATCAATATCCACATCATCATATACCACTATAAGCCTGGATATGTCACACTTGTACCAATTAACAAGCTCATATATGCTTTCTCCGCTCAAGTTCATAAATGTCTGGGGCTTTGCCAGTACAACCTTTTCCTCTCCTATCAAGCCTTCTCCCAATAATGCCTTGTGCTTTATTTTGCTGATGCTGATATTATGGACAGAAGCAAAATAATCCAGTACCATAAAGCCCACATTATGCTTTGTATATCTATATTTGTCTCCGGGATTTCCCAGACCGGCAATCAGATACATAATAACCTCCACATTGTTTGCTGTGTAGCATTTTTAGTCAAACAGCTTGCTCAAGGACAATCCTTCATAGATTCTCTTAATAGCTTCAGCAAACAAAGGTGCAACAGACAATACCTTTATCTTGTCTACCGGTTTGCCGACAGGAAGAGGTATCGTATTTGTAACAATAAGTTCCTTTATCACTGAATCCCTGATGCGTTCAAAAGCAGGCCCCGACAAAACCGGGTGTGTGCAGGCAACATAGATATCCTTGGCGCCCATGTCCTTCAACACCTTTGCAGCATTCACCAAGGTACCTGCCGTATCTACCATATCGTCGATTATTATACAGTTTTTATTCTCAATATCTCCTATGATATTCATAACTTCCGACACGTTCGGCTTCGGTCTTCTCTTATCAATTATTGCCAGCGGAGCATCAAGCTTTGTGGCAAGGGATCGCGCTCTTGTAACTCCTCCGACATCCGGAGAAACCACAACTATATCGTCAAGCTTTTTGTTGATGAAGTAGTTGACAATAAGGGGGGCTGCATACAGATGATCCACGGGGATGTCAAAAAAGCCCTGAATCTGCGGAGCATGAAGATCCATAGTAATTACTCTGTCAGCCCCTGCGGCTTCTATAAGATTGGCAACCAGCTTTGCGGTAATCGGTTCTCTGGACTTGGACTTCCTGTCCTGCCTCGCATAGCCGTAGAATGGCATAACGGCATTAATCCTTCCGGCGGAAGCCCTCTTCAATGCATCTATCATTATTAAGAGCTCCATGAGATTATCATTTACGGGAGTGCTGGTAGACTGAACCACAAATACGTCTGCGCCTCTGATGGACTCATTTATACTTACTCCGATCTCCCCATTGCTAAAAGTACTTACCTGAGCATCGCCCACAGGTATGCCAAGATTAAAGGCTATATCCTTTGCTAAGTCTTTATTGGCATTACAGTTCAGGACTTTAATGCTCTTCCCATGTACATTCATTTCAACAGAAACCTCCCAAAAATATTATTTATTTTTTCTTTCAGTTACCCAACCCTCTTTATTCTCCTGCCTTGCCCTTCCAATGGCCAGGCTGTCCTGAGGCACATCTTTTGTCACTGTTGTACCGGCTGCAACATATGTGTTCTCATTTACCCTTACCGGTGCAATCAGGTTGACATTGCAGCCGACAAAGGAATTATCCCCTACATATGTCCTGTACTTTTTCTTCCCGTCATAGTTGACAAATACGACTCCGCACCCAAGATTTACATTGCTGCCGACATCGCCGTCGCCTACATAAGTTAGGTGTGAAGCTTTGGAATTATCACCAAAGGTGGAATTCTTCATTTCAACAAAATCACCGACTTTTGCATGCTTTCCAATCTTGTTGCCTGGTCTTAGATACGCAAAAGGGCCGATAGTAGTGCCTTCTCCTACAGAGCTTTCCAGCACTACCGAGTTCTGTACCTTTACTCCCCTGTCGATTTTTGCATCCTTAATCCTTGAATAAGGGCCTATCACCGAATCTTCCTGTATAACCGTATTCCCCTCAAGTATGCATCCGGGATATATTGTAACATCCTTCTCAATTGTTACGGAAGCGTCTATATATGTGCTGTCCGGATCAATTATAGTCACTCCTCCCAGCATAAGCTTCTTTACAATCCTGCGCTGCATGATTTTATTGGCCTCACTCAGTTGATACCTGTTATTGACCCCCATTATATCTTCAGCATTTTTTATTTTAAATGCCCCGATCTTAAGTCCCTTTTCTCTCATTATTCCAATAACATCAGTAAGATAGTATTCTCCCTGGGTATTATCATTTTTCAAATGCCTCAGTGCCTCCCGCAGCTCTTTACCGTCAAAAAAGTATATCCCCGAGTTAATTTCTTTAATAAGCTTAGTGCTGCTGTCAGCATCCTTATCCTCTACGATTGCTTCTATAAGCTTCTCTCCGATTCTGATCACTCTTCCATACCCCGTCGGGTCATCTATATCAGAAGTCAGTATTGTCGCACTGCAGCCCTCAGCCCTGTGCATCTCATGCATCTCCGAGAGGGTCTCGGGCTGAAGCAGCGGAGTATCTCCATACAATATAAGTATATCACCGTCATTAATATAATTTTCTGCCTGCATAACGGCATGGCCGGTACCAAGCTGCCTTTCCTGCATTACAAATTTAACACCGGTTACTTCCTTGCGGACCTGTTCCGCTCCGTGTCCTATCACTACAACAGGCTCTTCACCGGAAATCTCCCGGGCACAGTTAATTACATGCTCTACCATGGGTATCCCGCATACTTTGTGCAATACCTTGGGTACTTTAGAGTACATCCTCTTGCCCTCTCCGGCGGCAAGTATTATTGGCGTAATACTGTATACATCACTCAATATATCACCTCAATTACTAGTTAATTTCATTACTATTTTATCATAACGGAACCTCAGGAAAAAGAACCAATGAAAAATACAATAAAATAGCTTTAGTTTAGTTTGCTTAATATAAGGCAAACCATTCCAAAGCTGATTTACTACAAAAATCTTAAGCTTATATCCATCGCCTTAACAGAATTCGTCAGCGCACCTGCAGATATTATATCTACTCCTGTTTCTGCAACTGCTCTGACGCTTCTCTCTCCCCCGATTGTAATATTACCTGAAGCCTCCAGCAGCACCTTCCCGGATGCAATGCTTACAGCCTCCTTCATCATATCCAATGTCATGTTATCCAGCATAACAATGTCGGCTCCGGCTTCAATGGCTTCTATAAGCTCTCTTATTGATTCCACTTCCACTTCTATTTTCAGTGCATGGGAACATTTTCCTTTTGCTGCTGCAACAGCAGGAGTTATACCCCCTGCGGCTTTTATATGATTATCCTTTATCAGTACCATGTCAGAAAGGTTGAACCTATGGTTGAAACCCCCTCCGACCTTTACGGAATATTTATCCAGGATCCTTAGCCCCGGTGCCGTTTTCCGCGTGTCCACAATCCTGGTTTTCAACCCGGAGATTTCAGAAACATATTTGGAAGTCATTGTAGCTATTCCTGACATCCTTTGGAAAAAATTCAAAGCCGTTCTCTCACCCTTTAGTATGCTTCTTGCATTTCCGCTTATTTCTGCTATGATATCTCCTTTGGAGGCTATTTGCCCATCCTTCATGCGGGCTTGGAAGTCAATGCTTCTATCTACCATTTCAAATACCCGCCTGCATACTTCTATGCCGCAGATAATCCCCTCTTCCTTTGCAATAAAGTTCCCCCTGATAACAGCCGTATCCGGTATGGTAGAGTCAGTTGTAACATCCCCCCAGCCCAGATCCTCTTGGAGAGCATTTTTAATTATTCTATCAATAATATTATTATCCAGCATGGGATATCCTCCTACTCACTGTCTGTTCTGTAATGGCTGCCGCAGTTTTTCTTCCTTGCAATGGCTCCTTTCAGTATGAGAGATGCAATATAAGCAATATTAAGTGTTTCCATGGCGTTTACGCTTCCAATGTCTGCATCTTCAAGGATGCCGATTATTTCATTAATCCGGTTCAATGTCTTTTCCATGTCCGGTCCGTTCCTTTCAATTCCGGCATGGGCGTCCATCAGGGTTTTTATTTCGTTTCTGACATCCATTACATTCAAAGCTTTCCCTGAAGCTTTGGAAATATTTGAAATATGCACTTCTTCAAGTTTAATATCTTTAATGCTGGCATTAATGTACTCCGCACTTCTTCTTCCAAATACAAGTCCCTCCAACAGGGAGTTGCTCGCCAGCCTATTAGCCCCGTGAACCCCTGTATTTGCTGCTTCACCGCAGGCATGAAGTCCCTTGATATTTGTCCTTCCCATCAGGTCAGTTCGTATGCCCCCCATAAAATAGTGCTGGACAGGAGAAACCGGTATATAGTCCTTTGTAATATCAACTCCGTGCTCCAGGCAGCTTCTGTAAATAGTGGGAAATCTCTTCTTCAGATAGTCGGAATCCTTGTGGGTTATATCAAGATATACATATTCACTGTTTGTTTTTTTCATTTCGGAGAATATTGCCCTTGATACAATATCTCTGGGTGCAATCTCTCCCATTTCATTATATTTATGCATAAATCTTTCATTATTTTTATTCAGTAATATACCGCCTTCGCCTCTGACTGCTTCAGAAATCAGAAAACGGTTTCCGGAATATTCAGGGGTATAAAAAGCAGTAGGATGAAACTGAACAAATTCCATGTCAGAAAGCTCCGCTCCCGCCCTGTATGCCATGGAAATTCCGTCACCTGTTACTACCTCTGAATTTGTAGTGTTCCTGTATACCTGTCCGACCCCTCCGCTGGCGCATATAACACTGCGGCAGTACAGCACCTTTTTTGTTGCCTCGGTATCAATTCCTGTCGCAATCAATACACCTATACATCTTCCTTCTGAAACAAGGAGATCTATTGCAAAGCAATTCTCTTTAATTGTGATATTATCCCTATCCCTGCAAACCCTTAGAAGAGAATCTACAACCTCCTTGCCTGTGGCATCCCCAAGAGCATGTACAATTCTAAAACGGCCATGTCCTCCTTCCCTTGTTCTGGTAAGGGTACCGTCCGGTTCTCTGTCGAAGTTAGTCCCCAGTTCCACAAGCAGCTTGATATCCTTTGGAGCTTCTTCAACAAGTACGGTCACCGCTTCCTCATTGCAGTGGCCTGCCCCGGCTTTGACCGTATCCATAAAATGGTACTCCGGCATATCATCCTCACCGATTGCCGCAGCAATCCCCCCTTGAGCCAGATAGGAGTTGTTTTCATCCATTGTCTCCTTGCTCAGGACACATACTTTATAGCTGGGATCAAGGTTAACAGCTGAATAGAGTCCGGCAACACCGCTGCCAATTACCACCACATCCCACATTTCGCTTTCAATTTTTTGGGTGTCAAAACTTGTTAAGTATCTCAGCGGCATAAATATCACTCCTTATTTTATCTTCAGCATTCTTTCCAGTGATTTCAATGCTTTTATTCTAATATTCTCATCAACATGTATTTCGTGCTGCATATTCAGAAGCGCTCTGTGAACATCCTCGAGCCTTGTCTTTTTCATATTTGTACATATCAATCCCGTCGAAAGGAGATAAAAATTCTTGTCCGGATTCTGCTTCTTAAGCAAATGAAGAATCCCTTCCTCCGTTCCAATGATTATGTCTTTTTCGGGTATCTCTCTTGCATAGTTGATTATTGCCGATGTACTTCCAAGGAAGTCGGCAAGCTTCTGAACCTCAGGCGCACACTCAGGATGCATTAGTATTTTTGCATTGGGATGAAGCTGCCTTATCTTTTGCACTTCCTCAACCTTAACTCTTTTGTGAGTTATGCAGAAACCCTTCCAGAGAATTATTTCCTTGTCCTTTACTTTTGATGCCACATAACTTCCAAGATTTTCATCCGGTACAAAAATCACTTGTTTGTTTTCCAGGCTCTCCACTACCTTCAAAGCATTTGAAGAGGTACAGCAGACATCGCTCTCAGCCTTCACCTCGGCGGAGGAATTCACATAACATACCACCGCTGCATCAGGATATTTGGCTTTCATTTCTCTGAGCTTTGGTGCTGTGACCATGTCAGCCATAGGGCATCCGGCATCCCTTACCGGAAGCAGGACTGTTTTGTTCGGTGACAGAATCTTAGCACTTTCTGCCATGAAATGCACTCCGCAGAATACTATTACGTCACTGTCCGTTTCAGCCGCATGCTGACTTAATGAATATGAATCCCCAACTACGTCAGCAACATCCTGAACTTCAGGCACCTGATAGTTATGTGCCAGTATTATTGCATTTCTCTCTTTTTTCAGCCTTTGTATTTCCTCAGTCAAATTGTTTTGCATCTCAACCTACCTTCTTTATTTTACAATTATTTACTTAACAATTAATAGATATTCTTAGTTGAATATATCACTTATTATACCCTTTTTCAACAATGTATAAAAAAAGATAGAATGAGTATCATTATTTATTGCGTTAATAATGATACTCACTCTGACTTTTAAACGGATTACCACTTCTTATGCTTTTTTTTGTAAGGCTTTACAGGATAGAAGGGCGGCCAGTAAAACGGATATGGATTGTATTTATGTTTTTTCTTATGTTTCCAATAGACCGGGTATTCATCGGACTCATCACTGCTGTAATCACTGTCATCATCTTCATACCAGTCAGGTATCCTCATATCCTCCATTCCCTGCCACTCTCCATGGTGCATCATGGGGCACATCATCGGACATATCATCGGACAGCCATGCATTGGCATTTCCATCTCCGGAGTCTCCATATCATGCATATCCATCTCCGGCTTCTCAGCCTTAGGATATTGTTTTTTCTTGTCAGTCATTCTTTTACCCCCTTCAGATTTATTATTAAGCTTTACTTATATATATAATGAAGGGAGTCAAAAAATACCGATACAAAAAATACGTCTCATAAAGAAAACATCCACCTATGCTCTAGGTGGATATCTATAATCCATATTACTCGTTCTTTACTTTTCCATATTCCTCCAATATTGAGGTCTGCAGTCTCTCTCTTGTTGAAGAATTTATCGGATGAGCTATATCCTTAAATTCTCCGTCAGGAGTCTTTCTGCTCGGCATAGCTATGAACAATCCTTCCTGGCCTTCTATAACCTTTATGTCATGAACAACAAATTCATTATCAAAGGTTACTGAAACTACTGCCTTCATCTTACCCTCTGCATTAACCTTCCTGATTCTTACGTCTGTTATTTCCATTCTAGTTCACCACCTTCCCGTCGTTCGTTTTGTCATTTCAATAATAATTCGTCATATATTAGTGATTTCCTTCTTTTTCTAACAAACATTTTTGCAAATAATACAGGTTACGGTATATTTATCCTGTTTCATCTATAAGTATTTTCATGAAATATCAATTGCGAAAATGTTTTGTGCCATCTGAATTTCAATAAAAAATGTTTGGCACAAGACATTTTGTTAATAATATTGTTTGTAGTTTTACTTTTTTAAATCTATCATAAATTTTTCAATTTTTAGTGGGACATGGGGACGTTTCTTAATGCAGCAATCAGATGTTATAATGTACTAGTAACAAAAAATTGGCTATAATAATAATATGGATATTAATGATGTTTTTGAATCTTGATATTGACAAAACAAAAGTTGACAGTATGGGCATAAGAATGTAAAATCAATACGTCATATAGTATAATTAATTATATAAACTTAATCTTTTTAAGGAGTGTATCCTATGATTTCCCTAAATAATGTAAAGAATGTTCATTTTGTGGGTATTGGCGGTATCAGTATGAGCGGCTTGGCTCAGATATTGCTGGAATCCGGCTATAAAGTTACCGGCTCCGATATCAACGACAGCAATTTAATAAGCAAACTTCGGAAAAACGGTGCCGAAGTTACTATACCCCATAATCCAATAATTGTTGAAACTGCAGAACTTGTGGTTTATACCGCAGCAGTAAAGCAGGACAATTGTGAAATAATCAGGGCAAAGGAACTTGGAATTCCTGTTATTGATAGGGCTACATTCCTTGGCATGATAATGAAAGACTACAATTACGGTATTGCAATTGCGGGCTGCCATGGAAAAACAACTACCACTTCAATGATTTCAATTATTATTAAGAACGCAGGTATGGACCCTACAGTACTTGTCGGCGGTGAAATTGAAGCAATTGATGGAAACGTTAGAGTAGGCAAAAGCGAATACTTCGTGACAGAAGCATGTGAATATTGTGAAAGCTTCTTGAAGTTCTATCCCTTTGTGGCTGTCATATTAAACATAGAGAGGGATCACTTGGACTATTATAAAGATTTGGAGCATATCATATCTTCTTTCAGGAAGTTTGCAAAGCTGGTACCGGCGGATGGGGCCCTTGTTGTTTGCAGCGATAATGAAAATACACTGAATGTCTCTAAAGATGTTGAATGTAAGGTACTGACCTATGGTATAAAGAATAAGGCTGATTTTTATGCCAGAAAGATAAAATATGACAGACTGGGACACCCTTCTTTCGAAGTAATGCACAGGGATAAAAAGCTTGGCACTTTCTCTCTGAATATTCCTGGGGAGCATAATGTGCTGAATGCCCTTGCAGCTATAGCAGTAGCCTATAATGCAGGTATACCCATGGATACTGTAAAGAAAAGCCTTAAAGAGTTTAAAGGTACTTACAGGCGCTTTGACATAAAGGGCGTCAGAAATAATATAACAATAGTTGATGATTATGCGCATCATCCTACTGAAATCAAAGCCACATTGCGGGCTGCAAAACAATTCCCCCATCAGAAGATATGGTGTGTATTCCAACCCCATACCTATACCAGGACCAAGACTCTGTTCAAGGAGTTTTCCGAAGCCTTCTATGATGCAGACAATGTAATAATAACAGATATTTATGCGGCAAGAGAAAAGGATACTGGGCTGGTTAGACCCTCTGAACTGGTGGACAGTATAAACAAGTATAGTGCAAATGCTGTTTATAGAAATGATTTCCGATGCATAGCCAATCTTATAGCCCATGAGGCAAAGCCCGGCGACTTGATATTTACTATGGGCGCAGGAGATGTTTTCAAGCTGGCGCCTATGATACTTGAAGAAATAGAAGTATAGCCGCTGAAATAAAGAAGGGGGTGCTGCGGCACCCCCTTTTTTATATATTTGCCTTACTTCACAAACTTAGGCTCTCCGATTATGGTTGCACCGCCGTTACAATAAACCTCGAGAGATTTATAATCAATACAATCAATATCAAACTCCAATTCTGTTCCGTGTTTCAAATCTTTAATACTTTTGATTATTGTTCCGTGTTCATCAGTTATTTCTAGTGCAAGCGGAGTATCCGGCGAGCTATAACCTGTCTCCAGCTCTTTTTGATCCCAGGCACTGTAAAGAGTAAATTTCAGTCTCTTATATTTGAAATCGCATAAAAATGTAGGTTTCATAAATCGGCCGGTATCACCGCAATAGCCAAATTCGAAGGTCTTTCCCGTTAAGGTGGTCAACCGGCCGGCATCAATCTTTTTTGTCACATAACGCTCTGCCGACCCCGCATATTCCGGCGTTGCATTTATATACACATCCTGTACGGGACCGCCGGCAGTATTGGGCTTTGTGCCCAGATATGCGGTTTTGGTATTCGAATCATAGTCCACAGGAAGCCCGACAGCCTCAGCAACGGCCCTTAAGGGGAGATAAGTACGCCCTTTGTACGTCATGGGGACATATGTTGAACCGTCCTGAGGGTCCTTGGCATTAAAAACAGCTCCGTTTATTACTACACTGATATCATTATTCAAGTATACATCTGTCAGCTTTGTGAGTCCTCCGGCTGCATTAACAACACTGCCGAAAAATGTCCCTGCAGTAAAAGCCACAATAAAAAAAACAGATAAAAGGATTTTGGTTTTTCTTGACATAATATTACCCCTTTTACTAATTATTTATAATAAATCTCCTCACTGAATTCTATAAGAAAATTTTTGAGGAGATAATAATATTATTTAATAATACTCTATAATTATATAAAGGCGGTCAAAAAAATAGTCACACAAAAAGTGTGATTTTACTAAACCCTATGAAAATACGCATTTATTCTAATTATTCTTGCAGTTGATATCATCCTCCGAATCAAAAATGCTATGCAAATACTCCGAAAGCTCTTTCCTGCCCGACACGTCAAATTTGTGGTAAATGCGTGTTGCATGGGACTTCAAAGTGTTTTCTGATATATTTCAACTTTTCAACAGCATCATTAAAACTGCTGGGATTTATAATTTCCTCACTCGACTCAATCTTTGGGTTTTCATAGATTCCGACATGCTTTTGAAGAAATGGCATTGCCGCCAGGCTTATCAACAGAATAATAATGGCAATGCCCACAACAAGCATATTGTCCAGTTTTAGCGCAGATACTGCCGCATTTCCTGAAACTTCACCCGCAATAGCCCCTGCAGCTCCCATTATCAGCGATGCTCTAAAAACCCCATAACTTCTCCCATATTTAAGCGCAATATCTCCTATCATACAAAAGTTAAAAAGTTCAATTGCCGTAATGGACAATATGACCAAATAGTTGTTGTCAGGCTGCTTGCGCCGCCTGCTATTATGTATAATACATAGGAAATACCCTTAATTATAAAACCGCAGTATACAAGAGAGAATTTATTTATTCTGCCGCTTAGAAAAAAAATGCTCAGTAGTACGGTTGCCTGTGTTATGTTATCACTTATCGTACTAACTATGTTTTCCCCCATATTGTATATATTTGCTTCGATACCTGCGTTAAAGTAAGCGAGAAATATTACAGCTCCCATTAAAAGCATCAATTTCTTCGGAAAAGGGCGTTTTGGAATGAAATCGGGTGAAACCAAGGATTCAACTGTAAACTTCCGATTGAGAATAAATACGCTGACAGGCAGCAGAGTGATCAGAAAGAATGCCCCATTATCTCCCATCAAGGATGCTGCATACCCCAATATCATAGACCCTAAATACAATACACATAAATACAATGCGGTATACTTTAATCTGGATTCAGGCGTAAACCCGTAAATATATATATAAGAATACGAAGTAGTGGCTATCCCCGCAGCCGTGCCAAGAAAGATATATCCCAGATAAAATGACTGAGTTTCCGGTCTGAACCACATGAGAAAACTCACACAAATAGAAGCTATCAATCCAATATCCATTAACTTTTTTACGTTTCCCGATTTTATAAGGAAGGTAAAAATGCTGATAACAATATAGAATACTGCAATAATTACAGTTTTTGCTTCATTTGGATTATTTAAAGAACGCATAACCATTTTTGAAAAAAGCGGTCCGTAAAAAATAAATAAACATATCCATGACATGAATAAAACCAAAATTGAAAAATTGATCCAATTGATTTTTCTCACAAATAATCTCCTATCCTCCGATGAATTAGCATAAAAATAATACCATAGTTTACCATTACGTTCAATATCTGTGGATTTATTGGGCAAGCGGTATACTTTACAGGCTATGCTTGGATTGCCTAGAATCTATTTTTTGTATTATAATAATACAGTATCAGGAATAAGTTCTGTATTGAATGTTACGGGGGTTTAGGTTCAAATGGAAAACAGCAGAAATAATACATACCATACCATTAACCATTGGAATAACTTCAAACTTAAGCTTGTGTTCGAAGGAGTCATCGTAGGAGCCTTATCAGGTTTGGCCGTGGCCCTGTACAGATATTTGATTGAACTTGCAGGCCATTTTTCAAGAACAATTTATCTGATTCAAAAGGAAAACAATCTGTTTATTCCTATATGGCTTGTGATTCTTATATTCCTAGGCTATTTTACAGGTGTGCTTATTAAAAAAGAACCAATGGTCAGCGGCAGTGGAATACCCCAGGTTGAGGGAGTGCTTCTTAGATACTTCAATATGAATTGGTGGCGAACCCTACTGGGGAAATTTGTCGGTGGTGTCATCTCCATTTTTGCCGGCCTTTCTCTGGGCAGAGAAGGCCCTTCTATCCAGATAGGGGCAGCCGTAGCGAAAGGATACAGCGAAATTTTCAAAAAGGTAAAGCTTGAAGAAAAATTCCTTATCACAAGCGGTGCGAGTGCAGGTTTGGCGGCAGCCTTTAATGCTCCTTTGGCAGGGGTTATGTTTTCTCTTGAAGAAGTTCATAAGAATTTTTCACCGGTGGTTTTAGTATCTGCAATGGCAGCATCAATCACTGCAGATATCATTTCAAAATGCTTTTTCGGATTTAAGCCGGTATTCAACCTG
This sequence comes from Bacillota bacterium, assembly GCA_022706865.1. The sequence goes on along the minus strand of JAKJBT010000012.1, from coordinate 8,182 downwards.
CAGAGTATTAGTTCCATGCCTCTTAATAATTATATTTTTGTAATAATACTTGGTATGATAATGGGGGTATTTGGAACACTGTTTAATCATATACTGCTGAAAACGCAAGATCTGTATAATGCTCAGAAATGGCTTCCACAGCATATGCGGCCGATAATCCCATTTATTATGGCCGGTATACTTGGACTCATTCTGCCAGAAGTCTTAGGCGGAGGCCATGAACTTGTTTCTTCAATGGTCGACGCCAAGTTTACAACAAATATCTTGTTAATAATACTTGTTATAAAGTTTATATTTACTATGATAAGCTACGGTTCGGGTGCACCGGGCGGAATATTTCTTCCTCTGCTTGTTATAGGTGCACTAATAGGAGATATATTCGGAATTACGGTTTCAAATGCTTTCAACTTCAGCCCTGAGTACATAAAGAACCTTATTATCCTTGCTATGGCAGGATATTTTACAGCAGTTGTCAGGGCACCTATTACAGGTATAATTCTCATTACTGAAATGACAGGATCTTTTAATCATCTGCTTTCTGTGGCAATTGTATCTGCTATTGCTTATATAACAGCAGATATACTCGGTTCAAAGCCAATATATGAATCACTGCTGGACAGGATGGTTAGTAAAGGAAGCAGCAAATTCCAAGGTGACAGCAAGGCAAAAGTGATAATAGAAACAGCAGTATGCATGGGTTCTCTCATTGAAGGCAAAAAAATTAAAGAGCTGAAATTGCCGTCCGAATGTTTACTTGTAGCAGTCAAACGAGGTGAACATGAGATAATCCCCAAGGGAGATACACAAATTTATGCGGGAGATTACCTTATCACTCTGACAAATGAGGATAATGCATCGGAAATCAGAGAAAAACTCACAGCAATAGCCGAAGTTCTTTCCGCATCTGTTTATGAAAAATAGAACTGCTTATTCTACGGAAAGTGCCCACAAGTATAAGGATGCTACCGATCCGTAAGGAGAGTACCTCTTTCTGTATCTTTCAAACTTCTCCCTGGATATTTCCTTAATGCCGTATAGATTCATCATCCCCCTGCATATCGCCAGGTCCTTGAAGCTTACCACATCAGGGCGGCAGAGAGAAAATATAAGCAGCATCTCAGCCGTCCAGACGCCTACTCCGCGCAGCGAGGAAAGCTTTTTTATTATTTCCTCGTCAGATAGTGTATGAAGGGCATTGAAGTCCACTTGCCCCGACAAAGCAGCCTCCGCTGCTCCTTTAATGTATCCGGCCTTCCTTGCGGACATACCGCAGGCTTGTATTTCTGAAATTTCTGCTTTTGCAATACTCTCAGGAGTAATTGTTCCAAGCAGCAACCCCAGTCTGTTCCATACAGTATCCGCTGCCTTGCTGGAAATCTGCTGGCTTACAATACTTGATACCAATGCGGCAAAAGTATCCGGAGTAACCTCACGTTTAATCATGCCTATCCTGTCAATTGCCGCTCCAAGTTTCTTATCCTTTTTTCTTAAATAATCTATTTCCTTTTGTCCATATTCAAATATATGCATTATTTATCTTTCTCCAAATCCAATAATTTCTTTTTCATGTCCAATCCTCCCGCATAACCTGTAAGTGAACCATCTGCACCTATTACCCTATGGCATGGAATAAATATAGGAATAGGATTGCGATTATTGGCAAGTCCCACTGCCCTTGCAGCCTTCGGCCTGCCTACCTTTTCAGCTATCTCCCCATATGTGGCGGTCTTGCCATAGGGTATTCCGCATAGGGCGGTCCAAACCTGCTTCATAAAGTCTGTTCCGGAGGGTTCAAGAGGCAAGGAAAATTCCTTCAGCTCCCCCGCAAAATAACTCTTGAGCTGCCTTGCTGCTTCTTTAAGCAGTGGTGTTTCACTTAACTGCATATCCTGAGACAACTCTTTGTTGGTAATGTAAACATTAGTTATCTTACCATCCCTTTCGGTTATTCCGATTCTCCCGATCAAACAATCATAAAAATATGTATACATTATAAACCACCTCTGCTTTTTCTGTATTCATTCGGGGTTTGTCCAATCAGCTCTTTAAAGTGCTTATAAAAGTTGGATAGGCTGTAAAAACCTGATATGTAAGCAATCTCAATAATATTTTTATCTGCCTGTTCAAGCAGTTCTGCTGATTTGCTTATTCTCAATTTAGTAATATAATGTGCAGGAGTAAGCCCGCTAATCTGCTTGAAAAGTCTTATCAAGTGATTTGTGCTGACTCCAAGCTGTTTTGAAATATGGCTTATATCTATCGGCTTGTCATAATTCGCTTCAATTATATCCTTGGCTTTATTCACCAGCTCTAAGTTCGGCTCAAAAACCGCTTCATCAGGCCGGCACTTTTTACATGGGCGAAACCCTTCGGTAATTGCATTTACCGCATTATCAAAAAAAACCACATTCCCGCGTACAGGGGTCTTTGCCCTGCAAGACGGGCGGCAGAAAATCCCTGTTGTCTTAACTCCATAGAAAAGCAGGCCGTCATAGCTCTTATCACAGTTTACAACAGCTTGCCATTTCTCCTTATCGGATATTTGGAAGTATTCTTTCATGGATTTTCTCCTTTCAATCAAAACCGATAAACATATTTTACATTAGCAGTAAATATATATCTTCCTCTATTTCACCAATCAATCTTTCCTTAGCTTTAACTCCATAAAACGTGTGCCTTGGATGGGATTATACACATAGGGCTCAATATCATAGAAGCCAAAAGATGAATACAAACTCTGTGCACTCTTCATGGTCGGAAGGGTGTCAAGCCTCATGTATTGATAGTGTTTATTCACGGCTTCATCAATAATCATGCCGACAAGCTTTTTACCGAGGCCTAATCCGCGGTATTCGTCGCGTACGTACAGCCTTTTCATTTCACAAATATCCTTGGAAATCTTCCGAAGCGCAATACACCCTGCCTCCTTGCCCTCAACCAACGCCAATATCAGAGCCCCGTCAGGAGGCTGATACTTACCCGGCAGTGTCTTAAGCTCTGTTTCGAAATCCTGAAAATCAAGGTCAATTTCCAATGAACGCGCATATTCCAGGAATAGCTTTCTTATCTCTTCAATCATTTCTCCTTCTGTTACGTGAAAGAATTCAGGTTTGTCCACACTTATCACTCCAAAACATTCTATTCATTATTAAGTTCATACATCCGGCATATATGTACTTGATGCTGCTAAATCTGAATTGACAATAAGTCCTCAACTCTGTCATTCATATAGTTTTGCGAGTCATAGACTCCTTGATTGTAAAACTCCGGTGCCAATTCTTCGATAATAAAGTCCAGCATCAGGCTTGCAGCCAAATCACCCAGTTCTTCATTCCTTTCTTTCAGAAAATAATACTTTATTGCAGAAAGCATATCATCTCTTTTTTCTTTGGATACTTTAATCCTATCCTTATTCTTCATGTAATGCCTCCTTGATTCTTAATTATATTTATATTCTATCAGTACATATGTCTTCCTACAATGATGAAGCAGTCAACTCCTTATCGTACATAACGCAATCTAATAATAGGATCATCATAGACCGTGCTTTTCCCATATTTCTCTAACTGATTGTTAACATACCTGTATAGTTTTGTATTTTATTATTCTCCAAGATCCGAAGCAGGAACAGGTAGTGCCCCTTCTCCCCTGGCAGTGTCAACTGGCCTTTTTCGCTTGTTTCAATTACTGTAAAGCTGTCCTGCCCAATTTCCTTCTCAACCTTCTCCCTCGTTAACCTAAGAATGCGGCAGTCCAGCAGCTTTCTATCCTCCGGATACTTGACTGCGACTGTCTCCCCAACTGAAAAGTTGGTTGTTCTTATGTAGTTATCGGAAAGATATAAGGGTTTTATATCCTGAGGTATAATAAATGAGTCAAATAGGTTCATATGCCCTGCCGGCCTTAAATGGAGGATAACGCGATTGCCGTTACCACCTGTTCCGCCCTCAAGACAGATCTCCCCTGACCCATAGCCTTTATGCCATTCTGCCGGGGTCAGCATCGGTGTAAATGTAAAAGCGTAGGAATTATATACTTCTGCCTTCTGCGACTTAAGATAGTCAGGCATATGACCTGCACTGCGCTCAATATGCATTTTTGATATGGACTTTCTTTCCCCGTTTTGGAATGCAAATATAAAGTCTTCAGGTATGCTTCTTCCTTCGACAGGCATTATATACCCATGAGGATTCTTAAATATCCTGGTGTCCTTCTCAGGAGGGTTAATTCGTGCAATTTCCTTTACTTTTGGCAATACACTGATTGTCCTGTCCGGAAACAAAGCCTCCACCTTTTCAATAGTAATCTGATTATCAGTATATTGACGCGTTTCTACTCCCGCAAGTCCGAAATATATGTAATGGCCTTTGAATTGCGTATAGTTGAGGGTCCAGCAGTAACTGCCCCGGGTGAGGTATGTAACCTTGCTGCTGCCGTCAACAAAATGCAAATCCGGATAATGCTCCCCATCCATCAGCTTTTCAGCAAGCACTAAAGTGCCTTCCTCAAAGGGTATTTGCTCATAAATAATTATAGGCTCAGAAGTATTCTCGTAATATTGTACTATTGCCTTTTCAAGAGCCGATGTTTTTTCCTGCAGAGCATTGCGTTCCAGCAAGTCCCGTATCTCTTTCTCCATTCCGCCTTTCCCGGTTACTTCTCCTGTCCAGATGATCCCTATAAGCTCTGCCTCATCATCTCTATGGGTAATTACCAGCAGCGGGCTGCCCATACTTGACGTTGACCTAAGCCATCCTTCTTCATCATAGCTCATTCCTCCCGCCATAACCACCTTGCTTAAATCCTCAGGCAGCAGCCTGTATTCCAAGGTATACACCTGAATTGGATTTTCCGCCAATGCGTCGAAGGTTTCCAGCAATTCAAGGCGGGTTATTTTGCTGTCAATTATTCTGACTGCCGGATTTGATTCCAGATTTTCAATATCCCTGTTGATTAACTCCCATGCGAAACCGGTGACCTGTTCTTCTTCGGCAGAAGCAATATTGCCCGCAGCTTCCCTGTCCGTGCAAGCCGTACATAAACCCACAATAAAAGTCATTAACAAAATTAAACACAGCACCAACATACAGAAGTATTTTAACTTCATATTTCCCACCTGCCTTATACATTTTTGCAGCATAATCAAGCAATATACTTTCTATGTTTGGTTCAAACTGTACTAAATAAATTGGCACCAATATATATTGCATAAATCAGAATCAGAATAATACCTTCCCTCTTACTGATTTCGTTTGATTTTTTATTATAAGCAAAAATCCCATAAATCAACAGTACAACAACAAGTGCTGCAAAGTGAATACTGTAAAAATCTTCTGATATCTCAATCCCGCCTGGTGTTAATGCAACAGAAGCTCCAGTGACCAGCAAAATGTTTAAGATGTTTGCGCCCAATATGTTACCGATGGCCAATTCTCCGTGATTATTCTTAACAGCAGCGATGCAGGTACTCAACTCCGGCACACTGGTTCCAAATGCAACTAGAGTAGAAGATATAATCACATCCGGAATACCGATTCTTCCCGCAAGAACTTCTGCAGAGGAAACCAAGGCTGATGCACTTGTCGTAATAATAAATGCTGCAAGAAAAATCTTTATAATAATCGGCGCACTTCCTTTAGCTGTATTTGAAGGCTTACTGTCTTGAATTGAATTCGTATCCTTGTCCTGAAGAATCAAATAGTAAACGTAAGCCGGAATAAGCAGTAAAAACACAATGCCCATTATTTGCGGTATTCGTCCATTATTATTAACAATTTTATAAGGAAAGGTCGGCAAAATCAAAAGTGCAACAGCTGCAATAAGAATACTCAATTTTTGCGATGATTTCTTGTCTATAGGAATCTTACCGAATAAAGCCCCAGAACCAAGTATCAAACTTGTGTTGGTTATACATGATCCGACAGCATTCCCCAATGCAAAATCACCATTACCCTGTAATGCAGAAACAATACTTGCTGATAGCTCCGGAAGAGTTGTTCCAAATGAAACTATTGTTACCCCAATGATTATTTCCGACAACCCCCAAGCTTTCGAGAGCTTTACTGCATTATCAACCAGAAAATCTGCCGCCTTTGATAAAACATATAATGAAACTGCAAGTATTGTGAGTACCACTATTAAGTTAGATTTCTCTATAAACTGCCACATAAGTTCTTCTCCTTAATCGCTCATATATTAACTCAATTTATCGTTCTTTTCTTATCAAATCATTTATCTCCGTTTGCAATTTCTTAACTTTTGAAGATTCTCGACTTTCCAGGCTGCAATTAATCCGTCAGTTCTTATCAATTTTAATTATAAAAAAACAATATCGGGTTTCATCATTTTTTTGCAATTCAGCCACATAACCGGCTGTAATCTTCTCATTTTCTTCGTAATATGAGCTAAGGCCTGCTTGAAGCAGCCTCTCTACAGTAAACTCATATTTTGAGTCCCCGATCTCTTTTACTTCAACATCCATATCTAACGGTGCCCCGAAAGAATCGTTATAATTGGGGGCTCCCTCCCTGTTGATCCAGTATGCCTTAACGCTTGCTTTTACTTCTTGATCCTTCATGTCCAAGGTTATTTTAGAGCCTCTGGGGACATATATCAGCTTTTCCTTGTCAATTTCCAGATAAGCTTTTTTAAAATCCTCCTTTGATGTAAAGGGCGTTGAAGTAAGCGTATAGTTGATATCCTGTTCACCAACCCTTATAAGTATTTCATTCTGAGCCGCCTTGTCTGAGGCTTCATCGTTACAGTTACCTGCGCTGCAGCCCAATAATGCTGCAGCAATAAGAAAAACCAATGCAAGGTTTATAACTCTTTTCATTTAAAGCTCCTTCCCGCAGGCCTTGCAGAATAAACAAATATGTTGATATCCACTTCCGTGGCAAATTCACTCAGTTTCTCCAGTGGGTCTGTTTCTGCGTGCCGGCTGTAAGGTGTCATAGTGAAAAGATTCAGAATATCCTGCTTACTTTTTAATATAATCCCGTAGTTTACCTTTCTCTTTTCTAAAAGGGTAAACCCTTCTCCCACAGTTCCCTTCTGCCCGATATCCTCCGGGCTTTCATACAGTGCTTCCCTGATGCTGTATAGATGACGCGCCCCGGGAGAAGCAACTATAAGCTTTCCGTTTGGTTTGAGTATACGCCTGAACTCGCCTTCATCTCTGGGTGCAAAGCTGCAAAGAATGCAATCCAGTGTACCTTTCAAGACCGGAATATGATAATTGCTTGCAACTGCAAACCTTATACCTTTATCCCTGCCGGAGGCATAATGTATTGCAGCCTTTGAAACATCAATGCCGTAAATATCGGTTTTTATACTATCACAGAAATCTGTCAGACTGTTTTTCAGCCTGCAGACATAATACCCTTCCCCGCATCCGGCATCCAGAATACTGACGGTTCCTTCTGAATCTTTATCAATTGAAAGCGCAGATAGAACAATATCATTCAGCACATTGGAAAATTCCTCGTAATACCCCTTGTCAAGGAACTCCCTGCGGCTTTGAAGCATCTCTTTGCTGTCTCCCGGAGTACCTGCTCCGGTATGGCCGGGCAGCAGCAGGTTCACATACCCTTTTTTTGCAATATCAAAGCTGTGCCCACTGGGGCAAAAATACTGTCTTTCACCTTGTCTTAATGCCTTAAAGCAATTTGGGCATTGAAATATGGTCTTCTTCACCAAACTAAACACCTTCTTTAGTCAAATAACCGGAATGTATCATTATCCTTGCCATAAATGCCGTTCCATATCGATAGTTCCGTCTGCCCTGAAGGTAATACCTTCAGCTTCAAGCATTGACCTCTGTATTTCGGGGTCCCCGAACACATGGCTTGGGGATAGCTCCCCCGTTGCTTTAACTACCCTGTGGCAGGGCAGTTTCATATCTTCGGGAGCACTTCTCATAGCCCACCCCACTGTCCTTGCACCTCCGGGACATCCCAGCATCCTTGCTATTCCTCCATATGAAGCAACCTTCCCCTCCGGTATCCTGCCAACTATTTCATATACTCTTATAAAAAAACCTTCTCTGTTGCCTGACATTACCTTTTCTCCTTGTATAATATCTTTTATGTTAATAAATTAGCATCTAATAGTTACTCAATCGGTTTGTTTATGCCCATGATATAATTGACCCAGTGTCAATCAGGTAATAGTTCTTTTTTCT
>JAKJBT010000011.1 GCA_022706865.1 Bacillota bacterium | reverse complement strand
GCGGTAGGCGTAGTAAAAAGCTAGATATTCTTTTCTGTGGGCTGCCTGTGGGAATCCACATGCAGTGTAACAGAACATATAGAATATCAGCTTTTTACCGCCGCTTCAATGCCTTTGGAAAAGTTCTACCGGTGTTTACGAACTTTTTACCAAAGCCATATCAGAGGCCTGTTGCCAAAATGCATAAAAGTGTGCCCTGCTATACTATACAAGCTCTTGCTTGGTTATGCAGACTTATATATGCGTCGCATTATTCTTTTTGCGATGTTCCCATATTTGTTCCTCAGCTTAGTGACAGTTCGGCTGCGGAAACCGCATGGATAGTCATGGTATCAAATACCGGTATGATTACATCCTCCTGCTTTACAAGCAAGGGGATTTCAGTGCACCCGAGGACTATGCCCTCAGCGCCTTTTGACTGAAGCTTGCTTATGATATTTTTAAATATTTCCCTGGAGGACTCCTTTAATATACCAAGACAAAGCTCATCAAATATTATTGAGTTTATTGCTTCCCTATCCTCTTTCTCCGGTATAATGGTTTCTATTCCGTATTTCTGTAATGTATCCTTGTAGCAGCTGCCCTCCATTGTATACTTTGTTCCCAGCAAGCCTATTTTTTTAAGCTTCATTCCGAGTATTTCCTTTGCAGTTGCTTCGGTAATGCTGTGCACAGGTATTCCGATATTTTTTTCTATTTCCGGAGCCGGTGTACCAAGAGTGTTTGAGCATATGATAATAAAGTCTGCTCCGCCTGACTTCAGAACACTTGCTATCTCCTGCATCCGAACTGAAATGGCCTTCCAGTCCCCGGCCTGCATCATATCTGATATTTCCTGGAATTCTACAGAATACATGAGGCACTTGGCGGAATGGAGTCCGCCCAGTTTTTTATTTACAGTTTCATTCAGTATCCTGTAATACTCGACAGTAGATTCCCAGCTTGTTCCGCCGATTATTCCGATAGTTTTCATTGGCTATCCTCCCCCTTGCTAATCTGTGATCTTTATTACTCCCTGCAGTATTGTAACTGCCGTACCCCCGATTTGTACCCGGCTTATTGCCCCTTCCTTCTTGGAAATGCTTGCATATACGCAGCCGGGCCTGTTCACTTCCTGCCCTTCCTCTCCGATCATATTTACAGTATCATCACACTTTGCCAGCCCGTTCTGAACTATGTATGAAGATACGCATCCATTGCAGGTACCGCATACAGGATCTTCGGCAACTCCTACATAAGGGGCAATCCCTCTAAGGTGATAGTCATATTTCGGGTTCAGTGTTTCGAGACAGAAAGGAGTGATACCGATAATGCCGTACTGCTCGCTTATTCTCTCAATGGTTTTCAAATCAGGCTTTGCATTCATAAGCTTATCCAGTGTTTTAACTCCGAATACCAGCCACCATATCCCGGTGTTTACCATTAAGGCCGGTGTGTCCAGCAGATCATCCTTACCCAAGCCTAAGAGTCCTGCGATTTCATTCTTACTCAGATCAATGTTTTCAAATTTAGGTAATGCCTGGGTCATCATGAATACTTTTTCATTATTGATGCTTGTTAATTCCACAGGAAGGACTCCGGCTTTTGTTTCCTGATATAATATGTTCTTATCGGCAGGAAGTTTTCCTTCTTCATATAGAGCTGAAAAAGTGCCTATGGTTGCATGGCCGCATAAGTCCACTTCAAATCTGGGAGTGAAGAACTGCACTTTAAAATCGGCGACCTTTGACGGGGAAACGAATGCAGTTTCCGAAAGATTCATTTCCCTGGCGATTTTCTGTTTCAGCTCATCGCTTAAGCCTGCGGCATCAGTAACCACCCCGGCGGGGTTTCCCCCAAAAGGTATGCCGGTGAACGCATCCACCTGTTTTATTTTTATTTCCATATAAAACCCTCCTCAATCTTGTTTTTAGTCCTATACTATCGGACTTCTTGAATAGCTTCTGCCCGTGGAGTTCGATATGTTTCTTACCTCAACTTCTGTCAAGGCATCCATGAGTAATTTTATTCCTTCATCTATCCTGCTTGAATTCGGGAAAGTAAAGTTGAGCCTCATATAGTTTTCTCCCTGCGTACCATCCGGGTAGAAAGCCTCTCCCGGAAGATATACGACACCTTTTTCCGCAGCCTTTGAAAGCAGCCTGTTATTTGTGACATACTCCGGCAGGCGGCACCAGATGTAATACCCGCCTTCCGGCTTTTCCCACAGAACCCCGGGCAGTTTGTATTTCTCCAATGCTGCATTCATCAGCTCTCTTTTTTTTCTGTATTCACTCAGCACTTTACTAAGATGTTTCTCATAACACCCTTGGGAAAGGAATTCGCTAATCATGTACTGTCCCGGTGTATTTACGTGCATATCCGTAATTTGTTTAAGGTATGCAAACTTCCTGATGACCTGCTGAGATGCAGCAACCCAGCCGATGCGCAGCCCAAGGGAAAGAACCTTGGAAAATGTGCTTAAGTAAATTACATGTTCATAGGGATCCAAAGCCTTCAAGGGTGGTATGGCTTTTCCTTCATAGCGCAGATCTCCGTAGGGGTCATCCTCTACTATGGGGACTCGGTATTTATAGGACAAGTCCAGCAGCTCATACCTGCGCTCAAGGCTCATTACTATTCCTGAAGGATTTTGAAAAGTAGGAAGTACATAAATGAACTTCGGTTTGTACCTTTGTATAAGCGATTCAAGTATATCTGTTTTCATTCCGGAGCTGTCCACAGGCACACCGATAATCCTTGCTCCTGCGGAGCGGAAAATCTGCATTGCACCGAAGAAAGAAGGCTCCTCAAGTATTACAGTATCCCCAGGCTTTATGAAGACTCGGGCAATGTAATCCAGGCCCTGCTGGGAGCCGGATACTATCATTACATCCTTTGGGCTGATATTTATATTTCTTGATTTCATCAGGCTGCTGATACCTGTCCTCAGGGAGGTCAGCCCTTCAACCGGGCTGTGGAGTAAAAGCTGCTTGCCAAGAGTTTTGAAAAGGTTCTCCTGGATGCTGCTCAGATCCTCCAAAGGATAAAGCTCAGCCGAGGGGAAACCGCCGGAAAATGAAATGATATCTTCATTGCAGTTAATATCCATGATATCGCTTATTATATGGTCTCCGCCGGAATCTACACTCTCATTGAAGAACTGATACCATGGAATGGGGTTGAACTGCCGGATGTTATTGAAACGACCCTTGAAGGGCTTGGCTGCAACTATGGTGCCTTTACCGACCCGTGCCTGTACCAGCCCATCGGATTTCAGCTCATGATATGCTTTTACAACAGTTGTTCTGTTGACATTAAGAAGTTCGCTTAAGATCCTTTCAGGGGGGAGTATATGGCCGGCAGGCAGTTCACCGGAGATTATCATATCCCGGATTTGATTTTTTATTTGCAGATAAATAGGGGTATCAGAGTTCCGGTTAATATTGACGCGCATCATATCACTCTTCTCTCTTCCATATGTATTCTTGGATTGGCCTCATCCAATTATTATTATAGCAAATATTTTACAGTATAAAATCCACCAATTTTGATATTTTATAATCATCCAATTTATGATTGGAATAATCCAAATTGTTGAAACGCGCGGAGGTAAGAAAATTTTTTTCTGCTATCGGAAAATCTCATGCTGATGCGTTATAATATAAGTAGGGGAAAATTATAGCCAAAGGGAATCAGGAGGATATCAATGAATATTGCTTTTTTTCTGACACCAAAAGAAGAAGTTATCTGGATATCAGCGGACTCTACAATGAGACAGGCTATTGAAAAGATGGAATATCACAGATATAGTGCTTTGCCCCTTGTTGACAGCAGCGGAAAATATGCAGGTACAATAACGGAGGGGGATATACTGTGGCATCTGAAGCATGCACAGAATCTGGAGTTCAAAGACACCAATAAGATTATGATAAGGGATGTTTCCAAATACCAGAATAATAAACCGGTTTCCATCGAATCACATATAGAAGATCTGATTCTCCTCTCGATTAATCAGAACTTCATACCTGTTGTGGATGACCATGAAATATTTATCGGTATAATCAAGAGGAGTGTCATTATCAACTACTTCTATAAATTGCTTCTGAATAGGAAGATTTAGATTGGTAAAGAAATTGCTTTCACATAAAAGAGGAAGTATGCAACATAGTTATTAACTTGCAGTCATACTCCAAGAGCACTAGCCTTGTATATCAGCGAGCACTTATTGGCTTTGGGTAACAGAATCGAGAGAAGATACAAAGTAAAATCCGTGGGATTTACGTGAGGTAAATCCAGCACATACCAACATGTGGGCTATGCCCACGAATATATGTAGTCTTTTGTCAAGCAAAAGACCTGGAGGTTGGGTTTATGTGCGTCAGGATTTTACAAGTATCAAGCTCTGATTCTGTCCAAAGCTAATACCGTGCGAGTCGGGATATAAGGCTAGTGCTCTGCAGGATAACTGCAAACTTCAGACATGTCGCATACTTCTTATATATAATAACCCTATTTTTTAATTGAGTTGAACTTCTTAATCACATCTTCACCGAAGCAATTACTGAATGCTTTTAAGAAGGAGATTGCGAATTCCCTGCTGTCGGAATCTATAATTGAATTACTTACTACCTGCTCCAATAAAACCACCAGATTTTCCAATTCGTAGCCCTCAAATCTTACCGTATCATTATCAATCTTTATCATAGCGTCCTCCAAATATTAAAATCACTCTATCATTATACACTAAAGAAGCGGATTTTTGTAGAGAAAGTGGAGGGATAAATACACCCTATTGCTGCAATATTGACATAAAAGAATATTTGAGTCATAATAAGTTCAAAAGTCTGATACATGTATCTGAAAGGGATGAGGATATGAAGCATAAAAAAATAGGCAGCAAGTATTTTTTGAGGATTGACAAGGATGAAGAGGTAGTTGCTTCATTACATAAATTCTGCATGGATAATGGTTTGAAGCTGGGGTCTGTCATTGGTATAGGGGCAGCCAACAGGATTACGATAGGCGTCTTTAACACGATTACGAAGGAATATCATAATCAAGAGCTTACTGGGGAATATGAGATCACTAATCTGACCGGCAACATAACTCAAAAGGATGGTGAAGTATACCCTCATTTGCATATAACATTTGGTGACGAGGAATATAATGCTCATGGGGGACATTTGAATCAGTGCTGGGTTTCCGGGACCTGTGAACTTATTATAGATGCGGTTGACGGAGAAATAGGAAGAGTATTTGATGATTATTGCGGTTTGAATATATGGAATCTATAATTTTATAAAATATTAGGAGGCAGCAAATGAAAAAACCTGAAATTAAAGATCTACAAAAGTATGCGGTCAAAGTAAGAAAACACATCATTGACGAAGTTTACAGCGCTGCATCGGGACATCCGGGAGGTTCCCTGTCCTGTACCGAAATTTTAACAGTATTGTATTTTGCTGAAATGCGTGTAAACACTAAACAGCCCCTATGGGAGGACAGGGATAGGTTTGTACTGTCAAAAGGACATTGCACCCCTGCCTTATATGCGGTATTGGCAGAAAAGGGCTTTTTCCCTAAGGAGGACCTTTTGACCTTCAGGAAAGCTGACAGCTATTTGGAAGGACACCCAAGCATGAGATATGTACCCGGGGTGGATATGTCCACCGGGTCTTTGGGCCAGGGCATTTCGGCAGCTGTGGGCATGGCTATGGCCGGCAAGCTGGATAAGAAGGATTATAGGATCTATGCCTTGCTGGGTGACGGGGAGCTTCAGGAAGGTGAGGTCTGGGAAGCGTTTATGGCTGCGGCTCACTACAAGCTTGATAATCTGACGGCTTTTCTGGACCATAACGGGCTTCAGATTGACGGCAGGATTACCGATGTAATGTCTCCTGAGCCTGTAGCGGATAAATTTAAAGCCTTTGGCTGGAATGTGCTGAAGACAGACGGCCATGATATTGAAAAAATACTTGATTCTATAAGGCAGGCCAAGGATTATAAAGGCAAGCCTACAGTAATAATTGCCGAGACCGTCAAAGGGAAAGGGGTCTCTTATATGGAGAACCAGGCAGGCTGGCATGGCAGTGCTCCGAACAAGGAACAGAGAGACCAGGCAATGGCGGAGCTGGATAAAGTCCTGGCAGAGTTGGAGGTTGAATAGTATGGCAGATAAGATAGCTACAAGGGAAGCATACGGAAATGCACTTGCGGAGTTTGGCTCCGACAGCAGAATAGTGGTATTTGATGCAGACTTGTCAAAATCCACAAAGACAGATAATTTCAGAAAAAAATACCCTGAAAGGTTTTTCAATATGGGCATAGCTGAAGGCAATATGATGGCTACGGCTGCAGGAATGGCCTCCTGCGGCAAGGTCGTATTTGCAAGTACTTTTGCCATGTTTGCCGCAGGGAGGGCCTTCGAGCAGATAAGGAACTCAATATGCTATCCAAAATTAAATGTAAAAATCGGTGCAACCCATGCCGGTTTGTCAGTAGGGGAGGACGGGGCATCACACCAGGCAATTGAGGATATTGCAATAATGAGGGCTATTCCCAACATGACGGTGATAAGTCCTGCTGACGCTGTTGAAACCAAATATGCCGTTAAGGCTGCAATAGAGCATGAAGGGCCTGTATATCTCAGATTGGGAAGATTGAATGTTCCCGTAATATATGATGAAAGCAGCTATAAGTTCGAAATAGGAAAAGGTATTGTCCTTTCAGAAGGAAATGATGCAGCAATTATTGCTACCGGGCTTATGGTGAGTGCGGCTCTTGAAGCAAAGGAACTGCTTCAGCAGGAAGGAATAAGTGCGAGGGTAATAGATATTCATACCATTAAGCCTATTGATGCGGATATAATAGTGAAAGCAGCCAGGGAAACAGGAGCTATTATCACTGCTGAAGAGCACAATATTATTGGGGGCCTTGGAAGCGCAGTGGCTGAGGTGCTCTCGGAGAATTACCCGGTACCCCTTGTAAGAGTCGGTGTGCAGGATAAGTTCGGAAAGTCCGGCAAACCGGATATTTTACTCCAAATGTATGGTTTGACGGCAGCTGATATAGTGAAAAGCACCAAAGCTGCACTTAAGAAAAAATCCGACAGATAATGCAGACAAAAAACATACGAAGGAAGGAATTTCTATGGGAAACACGATTCCGAGCAGAGCAGCGGCTTTGGAACTCCTGCAGGAGTTTAACAAGAACGACAGCCTGGTGAAGCACGCGCTGACGGTTGAAGCCGTTATGAGGCATTTTGCCGGACTCCTTGGGGAGGATGAGGAAAAATGGGGCATTATAGGCCTGCTGCACGATATTGATTATGAAATGTATCCGGAACAGCATTGTATAAAAGCAAAAGAGATACTTACCGAAAGAGGATGGCCTGAAGAATATATCCATGCAGTGCTGAGCCACGGTTGGAAGCTTTGCTCCGATGTAGAGCCGACAGCGAAAATGGAAAAAGTGCTTTATACTATTGATGAGCTGACAGGGCTTATTGCGGCAACTGCCATCATGAGGCCAAGCAGAAGCATATTGGATATGGAAGTAAAATCCGTAAAAAAGAAATGGAAGCAAAAGAGCTTTGCAGCAGGAGTCAACAGGGAAGTCATAGAAGAGGGGGCAGCGCTTCTGGGTATGGAAATGGACACTATTATCGGAGAAACAATTGACGGAATGAAGAAAGCTGCAGAACAAATTGGTTTAAAGGGAAGTCTGTAACAGGACGGTGGAGCGAATGAAGAGAATAGTAATATTATTGCTGGCAGTAATATTGGGGGCCGCAGTATTTTCAGCCTGCGGTACAAAACCACAGCAGAACGTCTCTCAAAGTCCCGCAGAAATAGTTCAGCCCGAAATAGTTCAACCTGAAGTAGTTCAACCCGAAAGTATTTCTCCTGAAGAGGCATACAAAAGGCTGGAATCGGAAGAGGATATTATACTTTTGGATGTAAGGAGCCAGGGTGAATACGAAGAACAACATATACCGGGAAGTATTTCGATACCGGTAAATGAATTGGAGAAGAGAGCAGAAGCAGAGTTGACCGATAAGAATGCGGATATTATCGTATACTGTGCAAGCGGCAAAAGAAGTACCAGTGCTGCTAACATATTGGCAGGACTTGGATACACCAAGGTATACAACCTGGGCGGAATAATGGATTGGCCTTATGAGGTGGAATCAGGGAAATAAAAAAATCGGCATGTTGCTTAAATTGCATCATGCCTTTTTATTCGGTTTACAGTCTTATGCACATATTTACCCTGCTTTATGAGAAAACTTACCTTGAAACATGATTGAAAGGAAGGAGTAATATCAATGGTAGAAACTAGGGTAAGCTATCATGATTCGGTAGAGGAGATGCTTCCGAGAATAAGGGAAGACGGAATGTCCAATGCTTTTGACAGATATGCACAGCAGGAGAAAATCCGCTGTAAATTCTGCCTACAGGGATTAAGCTGCCAGCTTTGTACCAACGGCCCTTGCAGAATCAGCGAAAAAAGCGGACAAGACAAGGGAGTATGCGGAATAGGCAGTGACGCAATGGCAATGAGGAATATGCTTCTGAGAAATATCATGGGGGCAGGTACATACAGCCATCATGCCTATGAGGCTTTCCGAACCCTTAGGGAGACCGCACAGGGGAAAACCCCCTTTAAGATCACCGATGTGGATAAGCTTAAATGGATGTGTGATACCGTAGGGATTGACAGCAAGCAGGATGTGAACAAAATGGCGGAGGAACTGGCAAACTTTCTGGAGGCCCAAATGCATATAGGCTCTGAAGAGACCAATATAATGGTTGAAGCATTCGCACCCCGGAAGAGGAAGGAAGTATGGAGGAAGCTGGGCTTGTATCCGGCGGGCAGTATACATGAGGAGCAGAATTGTGTGGCAAGCTGCCTTACAAATGTGGACGGCAGCCATGTATCTCTGGCAATAAAAGCTTTGCGCCTGGGCCTGGCAACAATATACAATTCACAAATAGGGCTGGAAATGGTTCAGGATATACTGTTCGGAACCCCGAAACCCCATGAAGTAAATGTCGATTTGGGTATTTTTGACCCGGACTATGTGAATATAGTTTTTAACGGCCATCAGCCATGGCCCGGTGTGGCCACGCTGCAGAAGGCCAGGACCCCTGAGGTTCAGGAACGGGCAAGAAAGGAGGGGGCTAAGGGGCTTCGAATTGTGGGGTCAATAGAAACCGGGCAGGAGCTGCTTCAAAGGTTTGAGATTGACGATATATTTGCAGGACTGATGGGCAACTGGCTTTCTATTGAACCGATGCTTGCAACCGGTGCGGTGGATGTATTGGCTATGGAAGAAAATTGCTCGCCTCCGGCTATTGATATGTATGCTGAAAAATATCAGGCTACTCTTGTATCAGTAAGCACTATAATAGACCTTCCGGGGCTGAAGCACAAGATACCCTATGATCCCGAAAAGGCAGGCGAAATGGCAGACAGGCTCATTGAGCTTGCTCTGGAGAACTTTAAAAAACGACACAACAAAATAGTCCCAAAAGTACCGCAGCATATTACTAAAGCCATAGCAGGCTTTTCAACCGAAGCAGTGCTGGAGGCTCTGGGAGGCAAGCTGGATCCCCTGGTTGATGTAATAGCCGCCGGAAAGATTAAAGGGGTAGTGGCTCTTGCCAACTGTTCAACCCTTAGGAACGGGCCCCAGGATTGGATGACTGTGAATCTTGTAAAAGAGCTGATTAAGAAAGACATACTTGTGGCAGCCGGCGGCTGCGGCAACCATGCCCTTGAGGTGGCAGGACTCTGTAATATGGATGCTGTCAATTTGGCAGGGAACGGTTTGAAGGAAGTCTGCGGCCTGCTTAAGATTCCACCGGTATTAAGCTTTGGCACCTGTACCGATACAGGCAGGTTATCCATGCTGGTAACGGCACTGGCAGACCATCTGGATGCCGACATACCGCAGCTTCCCATAGCGGTAACAGCACCTGAGTGGATGGAGCAGAAGGCAACTATCGACGGCTTCTTTGCAGTAGCCTACGGTGCCTATACCCACCTGTCACCGATACCTTTTGTCACAGGAGCTCCGGGGTTGGTTAAGCTTCTTACAGAAGATGTGGAAGGACTGACAGGGGGTAAGATCGCACTGGGGGATGATCCGGTGGAAGCGGCAAACAATATTGAAGCGCATATCATTTCCAAGAGAAAAGGCTTGGGGTTGAGAGAGGCTGACTAGGGCTCCTGGTCAGCCTCTTTTGACTTCCCAATGAATTTTTTTCTCAGGTCGGGATTAAAGAAGATAAATAGTAAAGCAGCCCACAACCACCAGTTATTATTCTCAAACACATTTCCCAAAAGCCCGTTAAACATTACGCCAAGATTCTGCGGAGGGGGAACTGCTGCAGGGGGGGCCGGATCAGGGGACGGCGGGGGAACTGCGGCAGAGAGATGCTGCTTTCTTGATTTTGAGTAAAATACTCCCGAAAAATCTTCCGGTGCTGATACCGGCTCTCAGCCGGGCTTATTCAATCCATACAAGCCATGGTTAAAACCTCTCGCCATAATTGCACCTCCTTCTGCAAAAGAGGTTGTTCATCATCCTATTCATATTTTATGTTGTAATCTGCTTTTGGTTACAATTGTTTTTGTTGACTTTTATATATTAAAGCAGTAATATATAAATATAAACATATGAACACATATGCATATGTTCATATATAATAATGCGGAGGGAATTATGGGAGAAAAGAGGGTAAGTATTGAAAGCTGCAGCTGTTCCGTGATACATGAAGATACCGTGTCAAAAGTAAGGGACAGCATGCCTGAAGAAGAGACGTTATATGACCTGGCCGAGTTGTTCAAGGTTTTTGGCGACACTACAAGAATTAAAATACTGTGTGCATTGTTTGAATCTGAGATGTGTGTATGCGATATAGCGGCACTATTATCTATGAATCAGTCTGCAATATCCCACCAACTCAGAGTTCTGAAACAGGCAAGGCTTGTTAAATACAGAAAAGAAGGCAAAGTAGTGTATTATTCCTTGGATGATGAACATGTAAAACAGATATTCGACCAAGGCCTGGTACATATCAAGGAGAGATAGCATCAAACAAAGCGTGAGACGGGGGAATTAATGTGAAAAGAGAAACGGCAGCAGATCTTGAGAAAAACGATGAATATGTTGTAAAAGAATTCATACTCACAGGCCTTGGCTGAGCAGCATGTGCTGCCAAGATGGATCTTGGCATCAAATCCCTGGAAGGGATTAGGAGCTCATCTATAGATTTTGTGACAAAAAAGCTGAAGCTTGAGATATTCGAATCTGCCGATGAGGCGGCAGCAGTAAAAGAAGTAAAGCAAATAGTAAGGGATATTGAGCCTGACGTAAAGCTTAAAGAGATAACAAATAGAAAGACCGGGGAAATAGACTCGGAAGAAGAAAATGAATCAGGGATACAAAGGCTGAAGCTGCTTCAATTAGGTATCGGTGCCGCATTTTTTGCTGCGGCTGTTTTGCTTAAGCTTTCTGCCGGTGTAGAATTGGCTATATATTTGACAGCATATGCATTGGTCGGAGGAGAAGTACTTATCAAATCGATAAGGAATATTTTCAAGGGGCAGGTCTTTGATGAGAACTTCCTTATGAGTCTTGCAACTATTGGAGCATTTGCAATAGGAGAATACTCCGAAGGCGTCGCGGTAATGATTTTTTATCAGATAGGTGAGATGTTCCAGGATTTAGCGGTAGATCGTTCCAGAAGGTCTATAAAAGAACTGATGGACATACGGCCTGAATATGCCAACCTGGTCTCTGAAGACCGGATAATACAGGTGCCCCCGGAAGATGTGCCGGTGGGAGCTTATATAATTGTAAAGCCGGGGGAAAGGGTTCCTCTGGACGGCAGAATAACAGAAGGCAGATCAATGCTGGATACTTCGGCTTTGACCGGAGAGTCGGCACCAAGGGAAGCCAATGCCGGGGATGAGATTCTGGCTGGCTTTATTAATAACAGTGGTGCTATTACCGTTGAAGTGAGCAAGGAGTTTGGAGAATCGACGGTATCCAAGATTCTTGACATGGTAGAGAACGCAAGCAGTAAAAAATCCCACACCGAAAACTTCATTACCAAGTTTGCAAGGTATTACACTCCTGTAGTCGTGTTTTCCGCATTAGCTCTTGCTTTTGTTCCGCCTTTGGTGCTGCAGGGAGAAGCTTTCTCAGACTGGATTTACAGGGCATTGATATTCCTTGTGGTTTCATGTCCCTGTGCTTTGGTCATATCAATACCTTTGGGATTTTTCGGGGGTATTGGAGGTGCTTCAAAGAACGGAGTGCTTATAAAAGGAAGTAATTATCTTGATGTATTAAACCAGGTGGATACCATTGTATTTGACAAGACCGGCACACTGACAAAAGGAGTCTTTAAAGTGACTGAAGTCAAAGCACTGGGTGAAATGAAGGAAGAAGAGCTGCTGAAATATGCGGCATATGTCGAAAGCTACTCCGGCCATCCCATTGCATTATCAATACTTAAGGCATACGGAAGTGAGATAGTCGGAAGCGAAATTTCGGATTACGAGGAGATTCCCGGACATGGGGTCAGGGCAGAGGTCTCCGGGAAAAGGATAGCAGCAGGAAATATGAAAATGATGCAATTGGAGGGAATATCAGAAAAAAGTCCTGATATTGCGGGAGCTCTTGTGCATATAGCAATTGAAGGAGCTTATGCGGGATATATAGTAATTTCTGATGAAATAAAAGATGATGCGGAAAGAGCCATTCGCCTCCTTAAGGCTTCAGGCATAAAGAAAACCGTGATGCTTACCGGGGACGTCAGAGCAGCAGGAGAGAAAGTAGGGTCGGCACTGGGGCTGGACGAGGTGCATTCGGAGCTGTTGCCGGATCAAAAGGTTGAAAAGCTTGAATGGATTAAGAATGAGATGAGATCCAAGGGCAAGGTTGCCTTTGTGGGAGACGGTATTAACGATGCCCCTGTATTGGCAAGGGCAGATGTCGGAATTGCGATGGGCGGCCTGGGCTCCGACGCGGCAATTGAAGCAGCGGATATAGTGATAATGACGGATGAGCCGTCCAAAATAGTCAGCGCCATAAGGATAGCAAAGAAAACCAGGAGGATTGTATGGCAAAATATTGTATTTGCAATGAGCGTTAAGCTGATTGTGCTGCTTCTGGGTGCCGGAGGATTGGCAACGATGTGGGAAGCGGTATTTGCAGATGTGGGAGTTGCGCTGATAGCGGTATTGAATGCAATTAGGGTACTAAACCTGAAAGACATGTAAGAAGAATGCGACATAGATATAAGTTTGCAGTCATACTCTCAGAGCACTAGCCTTGTATACCAACTCGCACGATATTAGCTTTGGACAAAATCAGAGCTTGATACTTGTAAAATCCTGACGCACATAAACCCAACCTCCTGTTGGTATGTGCTGGATTTACCTCACGTAAATCCCACGGATTTTACTGCGCATCTTCACTCGATTCTGTTGACCAAAGCCAATAATAAGTGCTCGCTAATATACAAGGCCAGTGCTCTGTAGGTTACATACCAAGCAAGAGCTTGTATAGTATAGCAGGGCACACTTTTATGCATTTTGCAACAGGCCTCTGATATGGCTTTGGTAAAAAGTTCGTGAAGCCGGCATGGACGCCGGCTTAGGTGTCTCGGGCCATGGAGGGCCTTTTGGCACCGTTAGAACTTTTCCAAAGGCATAGCAGTAGTCCTGTCAAAATCATAATCCGTGTGCCTCGATATACTATACTGTCTCTTGCGGAGGGTTATGCAAACTTCAGATATTAAGCCCTTCTTCTATTGAACAAAGCCCTAATGGAGGATTCAAGAGGCACACAGAATATGGACAATAATATAATGTTACTAGGGAGGAGTTGGATATGGATACAGAGAGCGTACTACCGCAGGAGGGGCGGGAAAAGGCAGGTACTGCTGAAGCCAAGCTGGCCGGCAGAATGCTCCTTACAAGTTCCATTATTGTAAATGTGATTGGAGGGGATACCTTTCTTATAATAGCGTCAGTATTAAGTGTTATAGCCAGTTTTCTTACAATAAAGTCTGCCAGGCTGGAAGCCGAAGAGCAGCAGATTGCTCCGGGGGTGACTACCTTTGCGAATCGCCTGAAGCTTATAGGCAGTCATACGGGATTATTTGTGTCGATTATTCTCCTTTGGGCGTTGCTTATTGAAGTATCAGTAAAACAGACGACTGAATTATCAGCCCAACCTGAAATGGCAGGGACTTTAGGTGCATTTGTAGTATGACGCTGTATTTTTTTACCATTGAATTGGCAAGAAAAAATTGTTAAAATAGAGACAAGCTATATTCCTCAGAAGAGCGAGGGACAAATAAGGGTTAATTAAAGTCCGTAAGCAGAAAGGGGAGGCAGTATTGAAGATTGTCAAATCGTTGGTACTTATGCTTGTAGTTATACTTTTTACCACTTCAGTAACCTTTGCCGATGTTCTGAAAAACGGGTGCAAGGGTGAAGAAGTATCCAAGATTCAGTCTCAGCTGAAGGAGAAAGGGTATTTTACCGAGGAAGTAACAGGTTACTTCGGAAACGTTACTGAAGAAGCGGTGAAAAAGTTCCAGGAGGATAACAATCTGACAGCTGATGGGATTGTCGGACCGGATACAGGGAAAGCGCTTTTTGAAACGGAATGGACATATACTGCTGAAGTAGAGGCTTTGGATTGGTGGTCTGAGGCATCCGAAATTTTTAAAAGAGGAACGGTAGCAAAGGTAACTGACGTAAGGACAGGAGAAACCTTTGATATTGTTCGTACATACGGCGGTAACCATGCTGACTGTGAGGCCAGGACCGCAGAGGATTCAAAAAAGATCAAAGAAATTTGGGGCGGCTGGAGCTGGGAACGCAGGCCGATAATTGTAGAGGTAGACGGACGTAAGATAGCAGCTTCTATGGCGGCTATGCCTCATGCAGGAGTGGACAAGTCCCCGGCAGATAAGTATATCAGCAGCAGGAGCGGCGGCTACGGCAGAGGTGCAAATCTTGACAAGATAAAGAACAATGGGATGAGCGGAGTAGTAGATGTTCATTTCCTTAACAGCAGGACCCACAACACAAACAAAGTGGACAAGAAGCACCAGGCTTGTGTAAAAGAAGCAGCTGAAAGCGGTTATTAATTTTAATAAATAAATACAAAAAGCCAGTCACGATTTAGTGGCTGGCTTTCCTATTAGCGATGTTTCCTCAAGTTGGAGTTCCCGTAATCATTCCGTTGAATTTGACTCCCGGAGCGATGGTAAAAAGCTCAATGGTTACCTTGCCGCCGTCTACTGCCATCCTATACGGTACCGGAATTGTCTTTTTGTCACTTGTGCTCCAGCTGGCGCCTTCGGCAGATTCGGCGGCTTCACCGCTTCCGGTCAAGGCCAGGCTGCCTATAGCCATGGCGTCATATTGTACAAGTTCTGCCAGATCTGTCTGCCCTGTTGCCTCATTGTACACCTGTTCCTCGTATTGTACCACCTCAATGATGGCGTCGATTTCCTGACCCTCACCTGCGGCGTTGCCGGCAACATTGCCCTGCTTCATGTCATATTGATAATTGAGAGTGACAATCCCTCTGTAGGTTCCCAGTTCATCCTTACCGCCCAGCTTGACTGCCATAATCGCAAGGGTGCATTTAAAGTCGTAGCCGTTAAGCTGTGTTGTTACTGTATCGCTGACTTCAAGAGTCCAGTTGCATTCAACTTCCGCAGAGGATTCTTCGGAGGCTGCTGCCGCCTCTTCCTTTGAAGCGGTATTAGTTTCCTCCTGCTGAGCCGAGGCTGAGGACGCCTGGGAAGTATTTTCACCGGCCTGTGCCTGAGGACTGCATGCGCATAGGAAAAGTAATCCTGCGACGGCAATGATGATTAAATATCGGAAGGCATGTCTCATCGTGGCATCACACCGTAAGTTCTCACGCTCATGAGGATCGCTGCCTCCCTTGTCGCCGTGCCGTAGCCAGTTGCCTGCTGCGCGGTTGTCGTTGCTTTCGGCATGAAGTAGCCTTTATCATCGCCTTTTATGATACCCAGTTTTGACATATATTTCGTGCCTTCAACCGCCCATGAGTCGATATTCTTCTGATCCGGGAAATCAGGCACACCGGTAATGGAATAGTCGGCTTCCGGCACGATGCCTTTGATCGTCCTGAACAGCATTGTTGCGCACTCCTGCCTGGTTATGGTTTTATTGGGTTCAAAGGTGGTTGCTGATGTACCTTTTGTGATGCCTAAGGCAAAAGCCTTCAGAATCTGCGGATTTGTCGTATCGGTAAAGGGGTTGGGGGCGTAAGGTGTGGGAGTTTTGCCCGTAGTCTTTTCGTACAATACCAGCGCCAGTTCGCAGAATTCTTCCCGCGTAATGGGCTTTGTCAAATCCGTATTTTTAAGAATATCGGGAATGAGGCCGTATTCATCAGCCTTTTTCAGTTCATTTGCAGCCCAGCTGGAAGCCGCACTCCACGCGGGCATGCCATAAGAAAGCGTATTGGAAAAGGGGCTGTACAGCCAGGTCTGCGATGCCACCCCTGATTGGTTGTAGGACCGCTCGTCAATTTTGTAGCGCACCTTGACCTCGTAGGCCTGTGCATCGTAGCTGGCAAGGTTTTCCTGAAAGTAAGCGCTTATGTCAAGGCTGATCCTTTCATTAGAGAACGGTGCAGCGCCGACATTTATGAAATCGGTATCGCCAAGCTTGCGAAGCCAGATTTCCGTCCACATATTGCCGAATGAAGCGGCATTGAACTTCTGCACCGCAGCGGGATGCTGCTTCAATTGCAAAACAACCCAAGGGACATTGTCCGGGCCCCGCGCTTCAATTTTGGAGGACACTAGGGTGGGTGCGTTTTCATTCATAATTTTTTTATAGTCCATTTTACTGCTGTTTGACAGGGTATACTCCTCCGACCAGTCGGAAAACACAATGTTATCTCCGAATATAATTGCAAAGCGTGCCCGCAGTGTCATGGAGTGGCTTTTGTACCAGTCCCAGCTGTTAAAGCCTGACTCGACAGGAATGTTTGATTCCTCAGGGAACATATTTTTGAAAGTGAGATACTGGCCGCCCAGAAATATTCCGCCGTCACCGCCGGTCAGACTATTGTAAAAATACAGCACGTATTTCGAATAGGTGTCCCTGTCGTCCCATTCCGGCGAATAATGCCAGCTTCCTCCATCCGTTTTGAAATCCACCTGGGCCATAATCGTCATGTGGTAGCCCCGTTCCTCATCCGTTTGGACAATGAGCTTGCGCAAGTCCTCCGGCGCGCTCAGGGTGCAGTAGACGGAATTGCCCATGTAGTCGGCGGCAGCGAAGTTTTCTGGCGCGGAAATCGTTGTGGGCGGGGACGCCGCCAGCGTCGACAGGGAGGTAAAACCCGAAGCCATTGCAAGTATTAATAATAATGTCAGTAACTTCTTTTTCATTTGGATGCCTCCTTAAATATTTATTTTTATAAAATCTCACGCAATTTCGGGAATTTTTGCATCAAGGATTTTGAGGCACATTTATATCCGCTGTTATGCGGCTGCCTGTAAAGAAACTTTCGGCGTAGATTTTCAGAATCGTTCCGTCGTAGGTGACAAGCTGCTCAAAGAGGTCCTCTCCGGCTGCCGTTACCCACGCCGCGTCAAGGCCGGTTTTATCATAAATGCCGTCTGCGTCGGGGCTGTATGCAGCAGTCCCGGATTTCAAAAGCGAAAAAGTAAAGTCGGTGATCTGGCCCCCCTGATACTTTACGACGGCACGCTCGTTAATTGTCTGAAAGGCATAGGTGTCCCCGCCCAACGGAACATATTCAAACAGTTCAACTGCCCTGTCTCCGTCCATCTCTGCAAGCCGCAGGGAGCCGGAGGACGGGGCGAACATGCAGCGGATCAGAAACGGTGTTTCCATTCCCGCCCGGGTTCCCGTCAGTTCGTAAGTATGCGGGGCGGTTCTTTCAATCTTCATGTCCGTTACACCGAAGGAGGTCCACATTTGAGCCATTGCATCGCGGCTGGCTTCGTCCTCGCTCAGAGTAGCCGTAAACCCAAGATTACCCGAAGAAAGCATGTTAAAGCTGATAAACGCAGCTGAAAAGTTCTTATCTTCCGCGGCGCTCTTATCGTGAATCAATACAGTTCTATTTACGAGTGTATTAAGCACATTTCTGATACTGTCAATCTGTTTGCAGGCGCCGGCATAATCACCGGCCGGAGGTATGACAGGGCTGCCGGCAATTTTTGGGGCTGCCATGACCTCGCTTTCAAGCAAATTGGCAAGGAAGTCCGCCTGAGCGTCGTTTGTAACGATGCCGTATTGCGCCCCCGCCATTGTGATAAAGCGGCCGTTCACGATGCATAAATTATACCCCGCCGAGTTGACGCCCTCGGCATATTTCAGGGCATCGTCAGGACTGCCGAATTCAAACACCGGTATAAAAGCGTCGCTGTTACTGTCTGAATAGTGTACGTAGAAGCCGTTTTCAGGCTTTATGCTGTCCACAGGCTGATAGCCCTCAATGGATGTTACTTCATATCCAAGCTCTTCCGCCTTCGCCTTAAGTTTTTCCAGTGTCAGGCCGCTGTCGGGTACAGCTTCTGCCCCTGCCGCATTTTGCTCCGCAGCTTCTGCCCCTGCTGTGTTCTGATCTTCAGTTTTTGCTGCCGTATTTTGATTTACAGCTTCTGCTTCTGCTGTTTTTTGATCTGTGGCTTCCGTCGCAGGCGATTGCACCGGCGATTCGGGCTTGACATCCGGAGCCTCAGAGCCCCCCGAGGAGCATGAAGACAAGAATAGTACGGAACAAACCATGATTAAGATTGAGACAACTATAAAACTTGTCTTACTCATGTTAATCCTTCCCTTTCTGTTTGATGTTAAAAGCTGCAATAGCCGACTTAAGCCCCCGGCAATCGCCAAGGATAGGCCTGCTTTGCTTTTCAGTCAGGTATTCTGTTTTTTCCATTAGTTCCAGCAGGTATTCCGCTTCTGAAACATAGTTCATGGCTTTCTGATTGGTTTCAAAGGACATACTGCCGGCGGATGCGGCCTGTTTCATGCATACACCTATTCCGGTTGCGCATGCAAGCAGCCTCCCGCTCAAAGGAAAGCTTTTATTCTCTCTCTCAAGGTACTTAATCAGCTCTGTGATGCGGACAGAAAAATCAAAGCTTTTGACAAGAAGCCGCTCCACTTCTGACATCTCCTTTCCGTAATAAAGTCCGGTATTTTTATTTAATTTTAATATGGTACTTATGATTAAAAAACTACATTGATGTGGGATAATTGATAATTATTTTGGGAGACACTAGGCAATAATGTGGGAATATATGCCTGATTCAATTGAATATTTTGTAAATTCTGATATACTTAGTATAATGATAATAATGGGTATAACGATAATATATGGAGGTGTTTTATGAACCCTCAGAAATATAAAACCGAAAAGCTTGTTCCGATAAACCTTCCCGAGATATGTGCTCCGCGGGCTCTGCTGATGGATGTTTATCGGAAAGCCAGCGAAAAAAGATGTATTTACATACATGCGCCTGCCGGCAGCGGGAAAACCGTGTCTA
Organism: Bacillota bacterium; assembly: GCA_022706865.1. The sequence goes on along the minus strand of JAKJBT010000011.1, from coordinate 6,545 downwards.
CCCTTTTGTGGCTGAGGGAGTCTGAGTACAAAACCATCTGGATTGGCCTTGATGCATATGATAACACACTGGCAGGCTTTTATCGAGTTTTCTGTATGGCGCTCTTTTCTGCAGTCCCCCATAAGGAAAACCTGGCGGAACTGATCAAAGCCCCGGAATTCAGTGCATCATCGGTTGAATACACCATCGAGATCATCTCGCTGCTTTCTTTTGAGGATTGCAAATATGCTCTTGTGTTGGATGACTTCCATCTTATTACCAATAAAGAAATTATTAAGTCTCTCATCTATGCTTTTAAACGGCTTCCGTTATCCTTTACTATTATGGTATTAAGCCGCAGCGAGCTGCCGGAGGCCTTTTCCCAATACAAAGAAAGCGGAAAAATTGCTTGTATCGGTGCTGATGAGCAGGCATTTAAAGGATATGAGATACGGCAGCACTTCGCAAACTACGGCCGTTTCATCACCGAGAGGGAGGCTGAAGGAGTATGCGCCCTGACCGAAGGGTGGGCTATTGCGGTAAACGCTCTGGCAATGAGCGGAGACTTTTATCCGGGGGAAAAATCTCCAGGCAATCCTCTGCGCAAATATATCAAGGCACAAATATGGGATAAGCTTGACAGGGACTTGTGCTTATTTATGCTGCAGACCGCTGTTGTGGATAAATTTTCCGCAGAGCTTTGCCGGCAGATTACTGAGAATCCGGAAAGCCGGCAGATTCTTCTTCAATTACTTGGCGAGAATATGTTTCTCAGCCGTCGGGAGGCCGAATACAGATACCATAATTTGTTTCTGGATTTCTTGCGGGAGGAGTTATCGGAAGAGACTGAAATAGATCGGCAGGCTTTGTATCAGAGGGCGGCAGATTATTATTTTGATTCAGGGGATTTTTTCAACGCACTTTGCTTTTATATAAAGTGTAACTTCGGCAAGGGGATTGCCGATGCCTTGTATCACTTTATGAAGTTCAACGCTCAATCAAGCTCGGAAATGTCCAAAGTGTATTTCATTAACAAGCTGCCGGCAGAAACCTTGGAGCAAAATCCGTGTTTATATGTCAGCTGTGCATGGTGTGCCCTTTTATTCGGCGATGCCGAAGAGCTGTATTTTTATTCGGACAAGCTGTATGACAGGATTTACGATATCGTACGGGAGAACAAAGCACTGCTGGAAATCTCGCTTTTTGTGTATTCGGCAGATCAAAGATATACGTTTATGGAACAGCTGGCAAGATTGCAGGCAGCCTCTGTCCCCCTTGATGTAGATCCCGCGAATATTCCGAAAACAATCAGCCATAACATGCCTTATTTTCACAGGACTTACAGGGATTATTCCCATTATGCGCTGAACACTGAGGAGCATTTCGCCGAATTCTCTCTTGTGTTTTCATCCCTTTTGGGCAGTGATTACGACATCATTGAATCGGGTATACGCGCCGGACTGCTGTATGACCAAAACCGGATCCAGGATGCGCTTTCACTTGTAGATGAAAATCCGGTTTCCGTTTCACCTGAGCTTGAATTTCTGTCCAGGATGCAGATTGCTTCCTGTATTCTCAGCTTATGAAACGAAGCTGAAGCTTCTGGACGGCGACAGCAGCGCGGCAAAGGAATGGCTCGAAAATTATTTCATTACCGAATCCTATAATCCTGAACTGCATAGGATTTTTCTGCACTTTACAACTGTAAGGGCTTATATTGTTCTTGAGGAATATGAAAAAGCAGAATTACTTTGCGAAAAGCTTTGGAAGCTGTGTACTGACTATCACAGGCTTATTGATGCGGCTGAGGCCGCCGTACTTCTGACCGTTATTCTGCGGTTGACGGACAGAGAAACGCAGGCTTCAGCCCTTCTTCAGAAAACCCTGTTGGATATGGAACCCTACTGTTATATCAGGGTATTTGCGGATGAGGGCAATGCAATTCTACCGGTTCTAAAAAAACTTATAAAAAAGGCTGATATGGGGAATGGAACGGTTATGCCCGGCAGCCCTTATATGAAAACTGTGTATATGTCGGTTTATGAACAGTCAAAGCGGTATAAAGGAATAGGTACCAGTATGGGTCGAAAACAGGTAAAGCTTTCAGCCCAGCAAAAACATATGATTGAACTGCTGGCCAAAGGTTATAAAAATGCTGAAGTCGTTGAACTGACAGGACTTTCTATTAATACTATCCGATACCATACAAAACTGGCTTATCAGAAACTGGGTGTAAACAATGCAAAGGATGCGGTCCTTCGGGCAAAAGAACTCAGTATTATATGATATATAAAGCATAAGACCTAACCGAAAAGGTTAGGCCTTTTGCTGTTCGTGAGCCTGCTAGAATACGCCATTGACGCCGAAGGTCCTTCCAAAACCGCCAAAGGCGATTATTGCAAGTATTATAATGAAGAAGAAGTTGTTGTCTATACCCCAGGATGGACCTGCCGCCAACAGTATGAACAGAAGAAGCAGAAGCAGGAAGCCGTTGCCGTCACACTTCTTTTCAAAAGGTGATACTGCTTGTGGCCGGCAAAAATCAGGCGTGCCGCATGGGTTTACTCCTCCATAACTATTTGCCATATTTAACCCCCCTTTCCTTGAAAATTTTGGACTTATCTAAAGTAATTCATTGAGAGCTTCTAAACCAAAACGAAAAATGCTGTCAATGCCAGGAAGTCCAAAAAGCTTCTGTAGTATGGATAACCATATCCGTATCCGTAGTTATACCATGGATATCCGTATCCATAACCATAACCATAACCATAACCATAGCCTAATGGCATGGTCTCACCTCCTCCTTGAATAATGAGGGATAATCCTTACATGTCCTACTCTATACTATGTAATATTTATAATTTGGTTACTTTCAGAACATAGCTTGGGCATTCAAAAACAATCAAAAACTGGCCGATTGGCCAGACTTTTTTCGAATCGTTTATACGATGTTCCTGCCTGTTAATCCAAAGGCTTTATCTATGCCCCCAAGAGCAATAACAGCCATAATAATGATAAAGAAATAACTGCTGTCCAATCCCAAAGAAGGACTCGCGGCAAGCAGAACAAACAACAGAATCAGAATCAGGAATTCTTCACACCTGAAATTCTTTTTTGGGGGCAGTTCCGCAGGAGTACACTTGATGCCTTTCATAAATCTACTCGCCATACTTTCACCTCCAATGCCTTTACAAAATTGGTATGTCCCCAGTTACATATTATGTTAATACTGAAGTTAGGTTACCGGAAATACTGACAAATCCCGGCTCCAAAAAAGCAGTTGTAAAATAGCGGAAACTTGTCTATAATTATAACTAGAAATTGAAAGTCAACATGGGGGAGTAATTGGCACGTTTGTGCGGCAAAGTCAACATACTGATGGAAACGTCTGGCTTGCCTGAAATAATGAGACTCATGTATAACGTTCTGTTATACATAGTCTCTTTTTTGTTTGCACAACATAAATCAAAATGCATCGATACTTCAGAAGCATGAATGGAGGAGAGACATGGATATAATATCAATTATTTTAATTGCGGTTGGCCTTTCGATGGATGCCTTCGCAGTATCGGTAACCAATGGAATCATTATCAGTGATCTTAAAATCGGGCATGCATTGAAAATCGGCCTGTATTTCGGGGTGTTTCAGGCTCTTATGCCTTTAATAGGCTGGCTTGCAGGATCCCAGTTCAAAGAATACATAGTAAGTATCGATCATTGGATAGCCTTTGGTTTGTTGGCCTTCATAGGAGGAAAGATGATACGGGAGGCTTGCGGGGCGGAGGATAAAGAAGAAGACGTTGAGGGAATGTGCGAGGTTGCCGTATCAAATCAGGGTACAGTATGTAAAAATCCACTGAGTATGGGCAGATTGATTATGCTTGCCGTGGCTACAAGCATAGATGCTCTGGCAGTCGGCATAAGCTTTGCATTTTTGAGAGTTTCAATAGTTCAATCTGCAGCTTTGATAGGAGCTATAACCTTTGCAATATGCTTTGCAGGAGTATATTTAGGAAACAAGTGCGGCTGCTTTATGAAAAAGAAAGCCGAGACAGTCGGAGGATTCATATTGATATGCATTGGACTGAAGATTCTTTTTGAGCACTTGGGAATAATAGGGTAGCTTGTTGTGTTATAATTCATGTAAGGGAGGGATTACCGTGAACGAAAATGCAAAAAGGATACTTGTAGTTGACGATGAAGAGAAGATCGCAGAAGTAGTTGAATCATATTTGAAGCAAAGCGGCTATAAAGTCTATTCAGCCTATACCGGAAGCAAAGCTCTGGAGCTTTTTGAGAGGATAAATCCCGATCTGATAATATTGGATTTGATGCTTCCTGACATGTCAGGAGAGGATATTTGCAGGAGCATAAGAAAAAAATCAAGAGTGCCGATTATAATGCTTACTGCAAAGGTGGAAGAGGAAAGCATACTGACCGGCCTTGGAATAGGGGCTGATGATTATGTTACAAAACCCTTCAGCCCGCGGCAGCTGACAGCAAGGGTCATGGCTCTTTTAAGGCGCTCCGGGGATGAAATAATACCCCTGTCTGATGTGCTGTCCTTCAATGATGGGGAGCTGCTGGTGGATAGTATCAGGCATGAGGTAAAAAGAGACGGAAAGCCTGTAAGCCTTACTCCAAATGAATACAAGATTTTAATGGCCCTGGTGAAATACCCTCAAAAGGCCTTTACCCGTGATGAGCTTGTTTTCCTTGTGCTGGGCGAAGATTATGAAGGTTACGACAGAACCATAGATACCCATGTGAAGAACCTCCGCCAAAAGATTGAGCCGGATCCAAAATCACCAAAATACATATTGACTGTTTATGGTGTAGGCTATAAGTTCGGCGGTGAATAATCATAAGCCAAGAATTTTTTCAACATGTTTTTTCATTTCATCCTTACTGCAAACAGTATTATGAATTACAGGCCTGCTGTCCAGATCCCTGATGCCCTTTGGAATTTCTGCCCCGGTAAGCCTGCTCATATCTTTTATCAGCTGGAAGCTGTTTTGGCCCGAGTGCTTAGGATCTATTGATTTCATTACGTCTGACGTAAATTTATAGGGGCTGGCTGTTGAAACGATCACAGTTTTTATATTTTCATCACACTTCTGATTCCTGTGCTTTCCGTATGCTGAAAAAGCAACTGCCGTATGAGTATCAATAACATATCCGCTGTCTTTATACATTTTTCTTATTGCCTCGGCAGTATCCGCTTCAGACGCATAATATCCGTAAAAATCATCCAGCTTATCTTTCGCATTGCCATTTATCATATATGCACCTTTACCGGACAATTGTGCCATTAACTCACCCACCATACTGCTGTCTTCACCGAAAAGATAAAACAGAAGCCTTTCCAGGTTGCTTGAAACAAGTATATCCATTGAGGGTGACATGGTTGTAATGAATTTGCGCTTTTTATCATATACTCCCGTGTTCAGGAAATCATACAGCACTTTGTTTTCGTTTGAAGCACATATAAGGTGCCTGATAGGGAGCCCCATTTTTTTAGCATAATATCCTGCCAATATATTGCCGAAGTTTCCGGTGGGTACGGTAAAGTTGATTTCTTCGCCGGCTTTAATGTCACCCATTCTGCAAAGCTGCATATAACCATGGAAATAATACACTATCTGGGGAACCAGCCTGCCTATGTTTATGGAGTTGGCAGAAGAAAATACGAAGTTTGCTGCTGACATATCCATATGCAGATCTTTGTCGGAGAACATTTCCTTCACACCGGTCTGAGCATCGTCAAAATTTCCTCGTATACCTATTACATATGTATTTTCGCCTGTCTGGGTAACCATCTGCAATTTCTGAACTTCACTGACTCCGCTTTCCGGGAAAAACACGATGATTTTAGTGCCGGGTACCCCGGAAAAGCCTACCAGGGCTGCTTTTCCGGTGTCTCCCGAGGTGGCAGTGAGTATTACGATTTCCTTATCCAGCTTCTGCTTTTTGGCAGCGGTTTTTAGAAAATATGGAAGGATGGACAATGCCATGTCCTTAAAGGCAAGGGTTGGCCCGTGGAAAAGCTCAAGGAAATACACACCTGATTTTTTTACTACAGGTGCAATTTCCGGAGTATCGAATTTTTCATCATAGGCTTTATCAATACATTCGCGTATTTCAGCTTCTTCAAAATCCTGCAGATAATCTTTCATAATGTGGTATGCCAGGTTTTTGTAGTCCATATTTATCATCTTTTCCAGGGAAATGTCGGGCCTTGGTATTTCAGTCGGGACAAAAAGGCCTCCATCGTCTGCGATGCCTTTAAGTATTGCGGCCGATGCAGTTATCAGCCCGCCTCTTCCTCTGGTACTTTTGTACAATATCTTATTCATGATTATACCTCCGCCTGTTGAAAATCAAATATATTCTTTTAATTATATCATATAAATATCGTGAAACAAATTTATCATCGCAAAATCAGCAGAGTTTCACAATAGAAGAATAATGCGTCGTAGTTATAAGTCTGCATAACCAAGCAAGAGCTTGTATAGTATAGCAGGGCACACTTTTATGTATTTTGGCAACAGGCCTCTGATATGGCT
>JAKJBT010000094.1 GCA_022706865.1 Bacillota bacterium | reverse complement strand
ATTAATGCCCAGACTGCCTTTTTAAAGGTTGCTTTCAGGTTTTCAAAGGAAAATGCTTTCCCATCCGGGTAATTCAGCTTATTTGCCTGGTATAATGCAATGGCAATAAGGATACCGCCCATCATGAACCCTGGGAAGAACCCGTTCTTAAATAACCTTGTGACGCTCTGCTCAGCTATGACAGCATAAAGTACCATTGGTACCGAAGGAGGAATAACAACTCCGATACAACCTCCGGAGGCAATAAGTGCTGCGGAACGATCCACCTCATAACCTCTTTTCTCCAGCTCCGGTATCATAGATGATCCTACAGCCGCTGTAGTTGCTGCTCCTGAACCCGATATAGCTGCGAAAAACATTGATGCCAATACCGAGACTGCGGATAATCCGCCCTTCATTTTACCGAGGCATGCTTCTGCAAAGGAAACCAATGTTTTAGACATTTCACCTCGGGCAAGCAGGTCTCCCGCAAGTATGAAGAAAGGTACCGCAACCAGAGAGAAGGAATCCGTAGCTGCAAATAACCGCTGTACTACTATCAGGAGATTTACATCACCGGCAATCAATACAACTGTGCCGGCAATAGCAATTGAAAAGGCTATCGGCACCCCAAGGGCAAGACAACCTAAAAATGTAAAAAGCAATATGCCTCCCATTATGCCTCAACCTCCCTCTTTTCAAAGCTGCTAAGTATTGAATTTACTGCATGAAGCAGCATGATTCCGCACCCCACCGGTATGGCCATGTACATCAGATTCATAGGTATACGAAGAGCGGCGGAAAGCTGTCCTGCCTGTTTCCCCATATATTTAATTCCGAAATATAAAGCAATTGCGAAGAAAGCGGCACAAAGAGCATGCACTAACATTTGAACAAATTTTTTTGAGCTGCCCTTGAACATGTCCTGAATGAACGTCACATTTATGTGGCCTCCTCTTTTATATACACAACCGGCGCCAATGAAGGTTGCCCACACCAACAAGTATCGGACCACCTCTTCGCTCCATGGGAGGGCTTGGAAAAACACACGGGCTATTATCTGTACAGCTGTGAAGAATACCATTCCTGCCATAGTTAGTATTACAAAACAACAGCCTGCTTTATCAACTAAATCGCTTACCTTATTCACTGCTTTTACAACTGACAAATAGCTCACCTCCAACTAATTTATTTGCATTGATGCTGGGACTCCATCTAAAAAGATGGAGTCCATAACAAACAAGCTTCAGTCATTTATTTAATGGCTTCATTTATCCTCTTTAGATAATCACTGTATTGAGAGTATTTGTCATATACAGGCTGCACTGCTGCTTTAAAGCTTTCCAGATCCGGATCCTCTATCACTTCCATGCCGTTTTCCTTAAGTGTTTCTATCTGTGATGCTTCGTTTTCAGCAACCCATGCCCTTTCATATTCTGCCGCTTCTTGTGCTGCATCTATGAATATCTTCTGAATATCTGCCGGCAACTTGTTAAATGTTTCAAGGCTGAATGTAATAACTGCAGCTGCATAAGCATGTCTTGTCATTGTTACATATTTCTGTGAATCCCACATTTTATAAGCATGTATAACGTTTACAGGGTTTTCCTGTCCTTGTATAGTTCCTTGCTGAAGGGCTGTAAGCGCTTCAGTCCATGCCATAGGAACTGTATTTACACCCAATGCATTGAAAGATGCTATATATACTTCATTTTCCATAACACGGATTTTTAATCCTTTAACGTCAGCAGCACTCTTAACCGGGCGTACACTGTTTGTCAGATTTCGGAAGCCTCTTTCTGCATAAGCAAGTCCTTTAAGATCTTTAGCTTCCAATTTGGCAAGTATTTCCTTTCCTACTTCTCCGTCAAGAATCTTATAGGCGGCTTCGTTGTTAGGAAATAAGAAAGGCAAATCCAAAACGCCAAACTCCGGTACAAAGTTAACAAATGGCCCGCTGGTGATTATTCCTGCGTCCAAGGTGCCCATCTGCATACTCTCCAGCATTGTTCTTTCATCACCCAATGCTGAATTCGGGAATAACTCGATATTGTATGCATTGTTTGTTCTTTCCTTTACCAGCTCTGCAAACTTTTGAGCGCAAACATAGAAACTATCTTGCTCATTGATTGTCATCCCTAATTTAAGAACAGTCGGTTCGGCAGAGCCTGAAGCAGCAGGAGCTTCACCGGCAGGCGCCTCAGCCGCAGGTGCGGCCTTTTCTCCGCAGGCAGTCAGGCTGAACACCATAATAATCGACAGGGCGATAAGCATAAAACGATACAATTTTTTCATTGTTTCTCCTCCTCAATTTTATTTTTACTCTGTACGGCGCACAGAGTAGAAACCCTTGTTTTCATTTAATACTTTACGGTTTATTCCTCAAATACCGCTCCGGTGTTGGCAGATGTAACCATCTTGCGGTAGCGCTTGAGATATCCGTTCGGTACAGGCTTTTCAAAAGGTACAAATTTTGCCTTTCTCTCTGCTATAGTTTTTTCATCAACTAAAAGTTCCAGTTTATTATTTGGTATGTCTATACTGATAATGTCTCCATCTTCAACAATACCAATCAGTCCGCCTGCAGCGGCTTCAGGAGATATATGCCCGATGGATGCGCCTCTGGATGCACCTGAGAACCTGCCGTCGGTAATCAACGCTACACTGCTGTCTAAGCCCATTCCTGCAATGGATGAAGTCGGTGAAAGCATTTCTCTCATACCGGGACCTCCTTTAGGTCCTTCATAACGGACTACAACCACATCTCCGGCTTTGACCTTGCCGCCCATTATTGCAGCCATGCAATCCTCTTCGCTGTTATAAACCTTTGCGGGGCCCTTGTGAACCATCATTTCAGGAAGCACTGCTCCCTTCTTGACTACGGCTCCGTCAGGTGCCAAATTGCCCCATAGTATTGCAAGTCCTCCATCCTGGGAGTAAGCTGTTTCTTTTGTCCTTATTATCTCCCTATCCTTTACGGTTACACCTTTAAGGTTTTCAGCTACTGTGCCGCCTGTTACGGTTATGCAGTCCGTTTTCAGCAACCCCATTTTTTCCAGCTCTTTCAAGACTGCCTGTACACCGCCCGCCTGCCACAAATCCGACATTGCATTGGGCCCGGCAGGAGCAAGCTTAACAAGGTGCGGTGTAGCTTTACTTATTTCATTTATATCTTTCAAATCAATTTTCAGTCCTGCTTCGTGTGCAATTGCAGGAAGATGCAGCACGGTATTGGATGAGCATCCCAGTGCCATATCTGCTGTAAGTGCGTTGTGAAGCGAATCAGCTGTGACTATATCACGGGGCCTGATATTCTTCTCCAGCATTTCCATAACCTTCATGCCTGCCTGTTTGGCAAGACGGATACGAGCTGCATTAACAGCCGGTATTGTTCCGTTCCCGGGTAAGCCAAGCCCGATGACTTCTGTCATACAGTTCATTGAATTTGCAGTGAACATGCCTGCACAGGAGCCACAGCCCGGGCAAGAATAATTTTCATAATCAAGAATCTCTTGTTCGTTCATCTTGTTAGCCCCTGCTGCGCCAACAGCTTCAAATGTGCTTGAAAGTGTCAGTTTTTTTCCGTCCAAAAAAGCCGGCATCATTGGCCCGCCGCTTACAAATACACTGGGGATATTCAGCCTTAAAGCAGCCATAATCATTCCCGGAACGATTTTATCGCAGTTAGGAATGAACACCAATGCATCAAAGGGATGAGCCATTGCCATGATTTCTACAGAATCAGCAATATGTTCACGGCTTATAAGTGAATACTTCATTCCTTCATGTCCCATTGCCAACCCGTCACATACGCCGATTGCAGGGAATTGGAAGGGAGTCCCTCCGGCCATCCGCACTCCGGCTTTTACAGCTTCCATAATATCGTCCAGATGCAGATGTCCGGGAATTACATCATTTTGTGCATTTACGATACCAATCATAGGCCTTCTGATCTCTTCATCGGTGAGACCCAGTCCCTTTAACAGGGCCCTGTGCGGAATCCGCTCTACGCCCACCTTCATTTGATCACTTCTCATTCAGTTTTCCCTCCGTTTCAGATTTATTAAATAATAGGATTATGGCTATATAATTTATAGCCTTTTAATCACTAAGCATAATAAGGCATTGATATATTATGCTAAGTTCTGAATATCTCCCTGAGCCTTTATGCAAATATATTGAGCAAGAAAGCCTTGGTCATATTCTACTTTTTGAATTTTAAAGCCCGCGTGTCTTAACAACCCTTCCATTATCCAATCACAGGTAGAAAACTCTTCTCTTACTGCAACTTCAACCTCGTGTGCAAGTTCCTCACCTGCCGATATAAGAGTCCCAGATATCCATTGGTTGAAAAACTGCCGGTAATTATTCATATCAAAGGAATAAACCGTATCCTTAATGTATAGAATCCCGCCTTCCTTGAGCATATCGGATATCCTTTTTAAAGCTATCTGCTTCCAGAAATCCGGAAGATGGTGCAATGCCAGTTGAGTAATTACAATATCTACAGCCTCCCCTGAATGTTGATAATTTAAAAAACCCCCATGGCAAAAGTCAATATTATGTATTCCCAGCTCTTCACTCCTTTTCTTAGCATATTTAAGCATATTGGCAGATATATCAACTGCAATGACCCTTTTACAGTGTTGTGCTGCAGTACATGCAAGCCATCCTGTTCCGGTTCCGAACTCAATAACTGTATCCTCCGGCCCTATATCAAGCAGCTTAACTATATCGTCTGCTTCCTGTTTAGCATCACGTAGTTTTCCCATTCGTTCATCATAGGCTTCAACTTCACTTAAATCAGTGTAATCTACCCCCGTTTGTCTCATCTCATCATATTGCCAGGAAAAATTTTTCATGATCTCTTTTCTCCCTTCCTAGTTGAACGACTTAATAGTAAATTATTATGATAAGAATTCTAACTTGTATGATGTCTTGATAATGGATAAGATATAGTCTTTCTATAGTTGTATGATGTCTTAGCTAAATATTATGCCTTTTTTGCCAAAAAGTCAATATAATCATAATATTTTATATGATGTGATACTACCTCTTTCTTTAATTCAAAATTTTTTATGGATTTTGGAAATAAATGTGGTATAATGTCTTATATAAATTAAAAGGAGAAATAATATGTCTAATGGTTTTATACCTATATCACAAAATATAGCTAATGAAATTAGTGACATGATCTTTCTGCAGAAAAAATATAAGCCCAATGATAAGCTCCCCAATGAGCATCAATTGGCCAAAGAGCTTGGTGTCAGCCGTACAACAATACGTGAAGCGGTAAAAATACTTGTAGCAAACGGTGTGCTGACAATAGAGCGGGGCCGCGGCACGTTTGTTACGGAAAAGCCGGATTCACAAAATGACCCCTTTGGAATCTCATATATAGAAGACAAGAAGAAATTAGTGCATAACTGGTTTGAGATGCGCCTGGTACTTGAACCTGCTAATGTGCGGATGGTAGTGGAGCGGGCAAGTGATGAGGAAATTCGTGAAATAATAGCATATGAAAGAGAAGCCGCTGCACTAATAGCATCCGGCAAGCCATTTTCAGAAGCTGACCAGCGGTTTCATGCAGCCATTGCAAAGGCAACACATAACAGCGTAATTGAATTGATGCTGCCAGCAATTGAAACAGCTATCGGCGATGCTATCAATACAGCAGTATATGTAGGAGCTCATAAGCGGGCAATTGAAAATGCTCTGACCAATCACCGCAATATTGCCCATTTTTTAGAGCAACGGGACGCCGATGGTGCGGCTCTTGCTATGTATTATCACATTAAAAGAGGAATGACTGATTTAGATCATTAAAATAATATATTTCACTAAATTTGAAAAAGATATGGTGAATGTCGTTTCTGATATTCACCATATCTTTTTGATGCAAAAAATAAAATGGCTCCCCAAGTTGGACTCGAACCAACGACCCTGCGGTTAACAGCCGCATGCTCTACCGACTGAGCTATTGAGGAGTATTTAAACCTGGCGGCGATCTACTCTCCCGGGACCCTTCGGTCCAAGTACCATCGACACTGGAGAGCTTAACTTCTGTGTTCGGGATGGGAACAGGTGTGGCCTCTCCGTCATTGCCACCAGATCTTCCGAAT
>JAKJBT010000093.1 GCA_022706865.1 Bacillota bacterium | reverse complement strand
TATTATTATCCATAATTCCACCTCTTTCTTTCAAATTTGGTTGTGATAATAATAAATTTTTGCTTTCTCTCTTGATCAACACCTCCAAATGATATATAAAGCTATTTAAAACACAACCTAAATTCGTCACTTGTTTCATAATTAAACATCGTAGACGTTTATCTTAATTCTATTATAACCTATTTTTTTTACAATTTCTTGCAAACGAACCCTGCCAAAATGCGATTAACCATTCCTATCCATAGCTATCCGTTTTTATTCGAGATAGCCTATAAACTTTATCGGAACTCCTCCGTTTTCGGCAGTTTTCCTTATAGGTTCACTTAATCTCCATGAAAGGTCAATATCTTCGGCCTGTCTATAGCTATGCTTTCGCCTAAAGCTGCCATGCTGAACATTTCTTCCGCCTGCACAATCGGTACGCCTTTCATATTTATTTTTTTTATATCAGCCTGTCCCAAACCCCTTCTATGCAATTCAAAAAGATAATGCACTGCTTGAGGCAGCAAACCCATCATTCTTGCCGCCACTGCATCCGCCGCCACAGGGTCCGTACCGGCTACAATGAGATTGGAGCTTACAGCCTTGCCGTCGCTGGGGCCCGTCCATACCATGCCGTTCATCCCCGAGAGTAAAGTAATATCTATCGGTAAAACCTCACCCATTGCTGCAATGAAATTATGCAGGTCCTCATGAATACCCAGCTTCTTTTTCGGCATTCCGTGGATTTCGGCGGGAGGCCATGAAAGGGCCACGTTTTTTATTCCCAGGGATACCGTAGCTTCCTTGTGCATTTTTATTGGTGTAAAAGAAATATGTACATCCATCTCTTCACACAGCTTATTTATTTTAATTGAAGAAACAATATCATGGTTGAGGCTTAGTTCGATATAGGGTCCATAATTAAGATCCATGAATTCAATTTCTTCCTCACGAATTATCCTGTTAAAGCCGATTTCTTCAAAAACCTGCTGCGTAGGCGCGCCCCCGGAGCCGGCAGCGACTACAATCCTTGAGGGATTGAATTTCTTGGCATATTTTATTACTTTTCTCAATAAGTCAGGATGAACAACGGTTCCGGTACTGGCGGGCTTATTGTCCACCATATTTGCGGTTATTACCACACAAGCTCCCTGTCCGATTATTTTTGGAGCTTCTATCATATTCAGTACAACTTCCACACAGTTTTCTGATTTTGAGGCATCGACAATTGCTGTCACCGGGTCCTGAATCTTTCTTTTGCGCACAAAAAAACACCTCCCCTAAAATATTCCCTTGGCAGGTGTTTTTTATACCCACTCCGTTCCAAACAGCGAAGCAGCCGTCATTGCAGCAGTTTGATCCAGTTTGCAATTAAAAATCCTTCCTTTAAGATAGCTTATATCCTCATGTACTTCTTCAAAAGCAACCTTGTGGGCATGAAGGAACTGATGCTTCAGGCCGTATCTTTTTCTGAAGTATTCATTTATTGCCTTATCGCCATATTTCACATCACCTGCAAGAGGGTGGCCCAGGTATGCAAAATGAGCTCTTATCTGATGGGACCTTCCGGTCACAAGCTCTGCCTCAAGGAGTGAAAACTGCGTGCCCAGCTCCCTGATGCTTTCTGATACGGCAAGGGTTCTGAATATTGTATGTATCTGCTTCCCATCTCCGGTTCCGGTCTCTTTAACAGTAACAATGTTCCTGTCCCGGTCTTTTTCCAGGAATCCTTTTATCTCGCCGCTTTTATCCATTTTTCCGGCTGTAATGCAAAGGTAGAGCTTTCTTATTCCTCTTTCCCTGATGGAATGGTTTACTGCCTTAAGTGCCTTGTAGTTCTTTGCTATTATGACAATGCCGCTGGTGTTCCTGTCAAGCCGGTTGCACACTGCCGGCGAGAAGGTCCGGGATTCGTCAGCTTCCTTTTCATTGAATATATGGTACAATGCCCTGTCCAGAAGAGTATCGGTGTCCCCCGGTTTATCAGGATGGGTGAGCAGTCCTGCAGGCTTATCGGCAATTATTATATTGGCATCCTCATATATCAGATCAATGCTTCCGGCCGGTTTTACCGAGGGTATCGCAATCTTTGCAGCCCTTTCCGGCTCTTCAATATACAGCTGCAGCAGGTCCCCCTCTTTAAGCATTTGGTTTTCCTTCACCCGCTTGCCGTTAAGCTTGACCTTGTTTTTCCTGAAAAGCTTGTATATATCCCCCAGGGAATAATCCTTCAGATATTTTCTTAAGAACCTGTCTGCCCTTTGGCCCGCTTCATTTTCAGTTAGCCTGATTTCGAACATATTACACCTCTGCACGTTATTTGTTATTTTTATATTTTGCGCTGTCATACAGGAATTATAGCTGTAGAATAAATGTGGGCTATAAGTATTAACTTATGGCCCACAGCTTTTATGCAATCCCCGGGGAGAAGACACAGTACAATACCAGATCCGTATCTCCCGTATTAATAAATCCGTGTTCGCTGCCTATATTGGCAGCTACAATTGTACCTTTTTCCGCCTTTCGCCTTTCACCGTTAACCAGCGCCGAACCTTCTCCTTCAATTACATAAATTACTTCAAGCACCTCATGGGTATGGGGAATGATTTCCCCTCCCGGCTTAACGGTAGTCAGGTGTGCGGAAAGCCTGCCGTTTTCCTCTTGTTTTGTTAACAGCCTTCCGTATACTTCATTGTGTTTTGGATTTTTTACCGGTTCAACATCCTTTTGGTTTCTGATAACTGAATTCATAAAGTCCCTTCTTTCTATTCTCTAGGTGCTATTACAAGAGCTTCGCCGTCCAGTACTTCAACCCCGTCCTGGTTATAGCAGCTTGTTTTTAATTTTACTCTGCCTTTCTCCAGCTTTTCTACAACCTCCGCAACAGCTTTTATAGTATCCCCTATTTTTACAGGAGCCTTAAAGCTGAGCTGCTGTGAAAGGTAAATGGTTCCGGGGCCCGGAAGCTGCATTCCCAGTACTGCAGAAATCAAGCCTGCCGACAGCATCCCGTGAGCTATTCTCCCTCCGAATTTTGTGTTCTTCATTGCTTCATGATTAATATGCGCAGGATTGAGGTCCCCTGTTATTCCTGCAAACATATACACGTCAGTTTCGCTTATTGTCTTCTCGAAGCTTGCCTTATCCCCCACATTTATCTGTTCGTATGTCTTGCCCATTTCATCTCCTCCTCAATTAATGATAACGGTGTGCTTATGGAAAAGATTGTACGCTTTAATATCCTATATTTAAATATATCATAGGTGCGCACTGTTTCAAATACTTCAGCCAAAATTATCAGCTATTGTTTCTTTCTCCGGGCAGCCTTTCAAAGCTGCACCGGAGTATCAGAAACAAATAAACCCTCAAGCAATATGGTAACTGTCTGTTCTTCTTTTAATATGCAATTTTGTTTTACAGCTTTCCCATCAAGCAATATTTTTTTATTCCTGATAAGCTCACAAATCTTGCTTCTGCTCAGATTGTGAATTCTGCCTCCGAGAATCGCATCAATCCGCCATCTTCCCAGTACCTTATCCAATATTATTTCAATTTCATTTACTCCTTCATTTTTAAGCTCCAATAAATTGAGGTGACCGCAGCTGCTAACATTTTGAAAGCATTCAGCTTCCTCACTATGTTCTTCATCCTCAAGTTGTTTGCTTTTAGATATTCCTAATAATCGGTTCCAAGTGTGCCCGTTTTTACATTTGAAAATGGCGTATTCATAAATGTTCTTCCCGTTTGCATTATGCCTTCTTTTTGTCGAGTCTTCAAAAACCACCTTCCTGCCGCAATTATGACAATACCTCTCAACCTTATTATTAGTGGAAGTATCAATCAACTCCCAATGATATATTCTTTTCACAGTGCTCCTGCCCTCCTGTACTTAAGGGAGGAACAGCTCTGTCCTCCCTGTATTAATTCAGGTATGACAGGTTATTTGCCGGCATAAAAACACCTCCTTATAAAAAATGCCGGGAGTGAATAGTCCTGGATTTCACCCTCAGCCAAATAATTCTGCATTGTACTAATACATAAAAGGGCCGTGCAAAATCGCACGGCCGCCATATACCAATTCAATCCTGCTGCAGACAGCATGATCAAAACTATTAATATGTTCATAAGGCTGATAGTACCGCTAATCTTAACTATTAATACCTGTAACAGACACAGCAAAAAAACCTATTGGATTCCAAATAGTAGCTGTATCACATTACTATTCAATTGCTGTTAGTTAAGCATTAACTGGCATTGGATTACCTCGCCTTCAAGATTTATACAAAATATAACATAAAATCCGGTATAGTGCAATAGCCCGCGTTAAACCCGCAAGACTTACAGCTCTGCGTTCTTCTTGAACTTCAGCTCCTTATCATCCGCATCAATCAGTATGTCATCCCCGTCATTAATCTCTCCTGCAATCAAAGCCCTTCCTATTGAAGTCTCCATTTTTCTTTGTATGAACCTCTTTAAAGGCCTTGCTCCATATACCGGGTCATAGGAATTGCTGATTATATAGTCCTTCGCATTCTCGCTTAATGAGATTCTTATATTCCTGTCCTTAAGCCTTTCCGCTACCTGTTCAAATATCAGGTCAATGATTTTTCTGATCTGTTCCTTCAGCAGGGGCTTAAAAAACACCACATCATCCACCCTGTTAAGGAACTCAGGCCTGAAATGCCGCTTAAGCTCCTCATTAACCGCCTCTACTGCCTCGGGCTTCAGCTCACCGTCATTGTCCACCCCTTCCAAAAGATACATGCTTCCTATGTTTGAAGTCATTATTATCACTGTGTTCTTGAAATCCACAGTCCTGCCCTGGCTGTCCGTGAGCCTTCCTTCGTCAAGTATCTGCAGGAATATGTTGAATACATCCTGATGAGCCTTTTCTATTTCATCAAACAGCAGTACCGAATACGGCTTCCTTCTGACTGCCTCAGTAAGCTGACCACCCTCATCATAGCCAACATATCCCGGAGGTGCTCCAATCAGCCTTGCAACCGTATGCTTCTCCATGTATTCGGACATATCTATCCTGATTATGTTGTCCTCACTGTCAAACAGAGCTTCCGCAAGGGTCTTGGCAAGTTCTGTCTTCCCTACCCCTGTAGGTCCAAGGAATATGAATGAACCGATAGGCCTCTTCGGGTCCTTGAGCCCGCTTCTTGCACGGATCACCGAATCAGCTACGGCAGATACTGCCTCGTCCTGGCCGATAACCCTTCTGTGAAGTATGTCATCCAACCGAAGAAGCTTTTCCTTTTCATTTTCCATTAGTTTCTTTACAGGTATACCTGTCCATTTTGATATAATCTCGGATATTTCCTCCTCTGTAACCTCTTCCTTGAGAAGCTGTCCCATGCCCTGCATTTTCTCAAGGTTTGCCTTTTCGGCGTTTAACTGCTTCTCAAGCTCAATAAGTTTGCCGTACTTTAATTCCGCAACCCTGTTGAGGTCGTATTTCATTTCCGCCTTCTCAATTTCTGCTTTTGTCTCCTCAATCTGCTTCTTTATCTCACGGATATTTCTAATGTTTTTCTTTTCAAGCTCCCACTGAGCCTTCATGGAATCACCTTTGGACTTCAGCTCTGAAAGCTCCCTGTTCAAGGCCTCCAATCTTTCCTCGGATTGCTTGTCGCTTTCTTTCTTCAGCGCTTCCCTTTCAATCTCCAGCTGCATTATCCTTCTCATTATCTCATCAAGCTCACTGGGCATGCTGTCAATTTCTGTGCGCAGCATGGCTGCGGCTTCATCAATAAGGTCTATGGCCTTGTCCGGCAGGAACCTGTCACTGATATATCTGTTTGAAAGTACCGCAGCCGATATCAAAGCATTGTCCTGAATCCTAACCCCGTGATGTATCTCGAATTTTTCCTTAAGCCCTCTAAGTATTGATATGGTATCCTCCACGTCCGGAGCGTCAATGAGTACCGGCTGGAACCTTCTTTCAAGGGCTGCGTCCTTTTCGATATTCTTCCTGTATTCATCCAGTGTAGTAGCCCCTATACAGTGCAGTTCCCCCCTTGCAAGCATCGGCTTCAGCAGGTTCCCTGCGTCCATTGCACCTTCTGCCTTCCCTGCGCCCACTATGTTATGGATTTCATCTATGAACATAATTATTTTACCGTTGGATTTTTCTACTTCTTTAAGGACTGCCTTGAGCCTCTCCTCGAATTCCCCTCTGTATTT
>JAKJBT010000092.1 GCA_022706865.1 Bacillota bacterium | reverse complement strand
CATAATCTGCCGGAACCTCAACCCCCTGTGCGTAGACTGACGTACCGGGTCTGCGCAGATTATCAGGCAGCCACATTCCTATAGGTTCATAAATAGCCTCTTTGATTCCGGACAGCACATCCCATACATCGCAGCCCACTTCCTCGCAGTATTCATAATAATGAGTCGCCTTGACTCCGGGCTTGAATATAAGCTTTCTTGCCGGTCGGTCCACCACTTGAATGAAAACAGTATTGGTATTTGGATTTTTGCACATATTATCCTCTCCTTTTTGTAATCTGAGGTAATAATCACGGATGCGCTCAGGCATAAAAAGTTTAATAGCCGGCGTATTCTTACTGTAATATTTCGGAGTCACGCCAAATTGCTTTGAAAAAGCTCTGGTAAAACCTTCGTGGGAGTCAAATACAAAATCAAAAGCCACATCAATTACCCGCGTATTTCCATCCGTCAGCTTAACAGCCGCTCGAGACAACCTCAGCGCACGGATGTACTCAAAGGGTGTCTTGCCGGTCAGTTCCTTAAAGACCCTTTCTGAATGCCAGGGTGAATATCCTGCGGCTTTTCCCAGCATATTCAGTGTAATTGTCTCCGTCAGATGCTCTTCTATATAACTTTGCATGCGCTGAACCGCTTTTATCTTTTCCCAGCTTTCCATGATCTCACCTCCATTTAGAGGATATCAATTATAATCAGTTATTTCTTGACTTGTTTTGCTGTCATACATCTATTTCCTTCGCTTTTGCATCCTTTTTCTTAAAGTCCACCTCTGCAATTAAGACGCTGAGCAAAAGAATCGCCGCACCGAAATATCCTCTCGGAGACAGTATCTCCCCAAGGAAAGCGAAGCCTAAAATTGCGGAAAAAACCGGCTCCAGGGATAGAATAAGCCCTGTATGGGTTGCACTGGTGTACTGCTGTGCTGTGGCCTGCACTATATATCCGAATGCAGTACACAGAATGCTGAGGGCTAATGTAGCGCCCCAGGATATGCCTGTGCTGGGGAGGCTGACTGTCTCAGTAAATAATGAAAACACTATGCTGAGTATGCCTGCAAAACCAAGCTGCAAAACACCCAGGGCAATTGAGTCAACTTTTCTTGTGAAAACTCCCATTACCACAACGTGTAAAGCAGAAAGAAATGCGCATAATATGCAGAGCAAGTCCCCGCCACTTACGCTTAACTGTGAATTCAATGTCAATAAAGCTATGCCAATGGGAGCAATGCATACTCCTATCAGCACTCTCTTCTCAATCTTCTGCTTCAGAAATACATATGAAAGTATCGGTATGATGATTACAGCAAGGCTTATCAGGAAGCCTGCACTGGAAGCAGTGGTATATTTCAAGCCGAAGGACATTGATATGAACATCCCGACCAGTATTACCGCCAGAACCAGAGAATATTTAATTGTTCTTATATCTGACTTCAAAATATTCTTATAGAATACAAGGGCAGATACAGCAAAAGCAATCAGAAATCGCAATGCCGTAAGATTAAAGGGCTCAAGTACATCAAGAGCAATCTTTGTAAGCATATATGATGCTCCCCAGAAAACTGTAACTGCAAGCAGCATCAAGTCCGCTCTTGTCTGATTAGTCAAAATAATCTCCTCCCAAACAAAAAGGCCATGGCATTCCATAACCATTGTCAATGTAACATGGTAATGCAAAGGAAGCAATACAAAATTACAGCTTTGCCTCCTGAAACTTATCCGGTATATATAATCATAAACGGAATGAAGTCAGCCAAAAAGTGTACTGCCATTGTAAAAATCAACCCGTTATTTTTGTAAATATAACATAGTGCTGCCCCAATAGCAAAAGAAAAATAAAATCCCTGATGCTGCAATCCAAAAAAGAATGATGATGTAATAATCCCTGCCGCTATACTAATATTTCTTGATCTTATTTCATTATGTACAAATCCTGTAACTACTGTAAATATGCAGAATCTGTACAGGATTTCTTCTGTAAGTGCAGCTCTATGTGATAACAGAAAGGGTTGATAACAATCGGTGAAGTTTAGCCAGGTGGTATTGCCTGCATCGCTCCTTGTCAAAGCTAGAGTATTGATTATTACAATGAAAGAACCCAGGATAACAGATACAATTAATCCCCTTCTGTTCTCATTATCCTTATACACCGGCTTCCAGGCCGGGAAGCCCATTTTCTGAGCATACCTGCTTCCTAACGAAATAGCTGACACTATTAATATGATATCTATAGGTATGAAGTTACTATTTCTGTAAATACCCGCCGCTCTAAAAAAATCATACAGCAGCACGTCAAGCAATAATACTGTCAGAACCGCATATAAGACATTAACATACTGCCCCCGTACCTTATCCATCACAATACCTCGATAATCAGTATTTGAATTTCATTCCAATAATCTACAACATTAATTCTATTTGCTTTTTTGATTTCTTATCAAGCAATTCACCTGTAAGCGCTTTGGATATATAGCCGTCAATCTCCTCCGAAGTCCGGTGTTTGCGGATTAATGCAAGGATATTAAGTATATCAAGCAATATAAGTTTTCTCATAGTCAGCTTAATATCCATAATATTTATGGCCATAAGCTCATTAGCAATTTTATCATGCAAATGGGTTTTATGAGGAATTATCTTGCTTAATGCCTGAATACACTGGCGTACTGTAATAGGCTTTTCATCATTTAGAATCTTCAGATAATCATCTATTGCCGCATCAATCTTATTCTCCCTGTCCCATTTCACATTATCAGCCATAAGCATTAACCCTATACTTCTATGATATGAGTTGGAGCTTTTTAATTTCTCACAAAACACATCCCAGAAAGGATATACATCATCATAATATTCAGAACGGTATTGCAGTAGAAGTAACGAATGGTATCTAAGCTTATCATCTTTTTCGGTCAGCCACTCCATCAGCTGTGATATTTCTTCCTTCTGCAATGTTTTGGAGAATTCCGGCAGGTCTTCTTTTTCTAATGCCAATAATCTTTCAGCACTAATCATTATTTCTTCACCTTCCTATACAATAAAAACATTATCAGATGTTGATTTGCAGCTTTTTGAATTTACTCCAATCGATAAAGCTTTTCCGCAAAATCCTTGACAAAATATCGCTTGCCCCTTGCAACTACCGTATGCCCTTCCGTTTCCAGCAATGCCTTCTGCAGTTCTACACCCCCGGGATATTTTTCGTTCAGCTCTCCTCCCTTTTTCAAGGTACGCCAATAGGGGGTTATGTCTTTCCCTCCCTCGTTCTCCCTCTCCCGGGATGCGTTGGCTGCAATGTTGATAAAAATCCCCGCGGTAAGCTGGCAGGTGAAGTCTGCCCCATGCTTTTTTGCAAGATAAGCTCTGATTTCATCTGAAGTAATAAGCTTCCCCTCAGGAATTTTTTTCATCACCTCATCGTACTCAAGAGGCGCCGCTATAAGCATGTTCCCGCAGCCAAAGCGCTTTGCCATCTTATTGTCATATCCTATGGGTTCTATTTTGGGCAGATCTCCTGAATTGTTCAGCTTCTCGTTATATGTTTTTCTTGCCATAAATATACCTCACTTTTTACTTTTCGCCTTTTAATGCCTCTATCCATTCTTCAGCAGACAAAACTTTACTGAACCGCATCGCCTGTGTTATCATTATCGCCTTATGCAATTCCTCCGCTTTTATTTCCCCTGCATAGTTGGTAATATCAAGTGTTCCGATTGCATCAGACAAAAACTCCACTGTGAATCCAAGATGCAGCCCTTGTCTCGCAGTTGTATCGCAGCACATCTGTGCCATATATCCGCAAATGGCAATAGTATCAATGTTCCTTTCCCTTAGCCATTTCTCCAGATCTGTATTTGTAAAACTGCCGGGAAGATTCTTTTCTACGTAATGGCTGTATTTGATTGCCTTAATTTGGGGATGCAGTTCCCATTCCTTGCTTCCCCTGTTAAAAGTCAACGATCCTTTTTGCGGCGCTGTGTGCTGTATAATGACAATATCGACATTTTTGCTTTTGGCCGCTTCCGCTGCTTTCAAAATGTTTTCCAAGCTGTCAGAAGGATATGTAACAGGTAATCTGCCTGTAAAATACTCATTCTGAACATCTATAACCAATAATGCTCTTTTCATCCCTTTCACGCCTCCCTACGCATTAATACCTTCGACATTTTAATCAAGGTATCCTCGCGGCTGTGTTCCTTAAACCCGCATTTTGTATAACATCTGATAGCTCTTGGGTTATATGTCCTTACCACTAAATTTAGTTCCTTTGCATCGAGCTTTTCTGCAGCATACTTTTCAAGAAGGTATATCATTCTTTCCCCGGCTCCGCAGGATCGCATGCCTGGTATTATATATAAGAAGCTTAGAAAATAAATACCATCATCAGTTGTTTTTCTGATAGCGGCGTGTCCAATTAATTCATTTCCCTCATATACCAGAAATGGAACATTCCCTTTTTGAGGGTCCAGAACTTCTTGCCATTGTAAATGATTAAAAGGGAAGTCCGCTTTCGGCCAAACTAAAAACAAATCATTTTTATCTTCATTAAGCTTTGCAATTGCCATTGTATCTAATGGAATATTTTCAACTAACCGCATAGTCAATTCCTCTCTTTTATTAAAAATACTTACTTTTTCTTATATCTGCTTCTCTCCCCGAAGAAAGTAATATCAGCATACCCCGCATAAATCTTCCCGTAATGTTTTACTCCCTCGGGGATAAAATATCTGTCTCCCTTTTCGTATACCTTCCTGATTCCGCCTATTGTCAAATCAATCCGGCCTTCCAGAACAACAGCCCACTGGCTGCCGTGAGAATGCTCCGGCAAATCTACGTCCTTATCAAACTCCATGAAAAGGATCTGATGATTATCCCCTTGTGACAGATATGCCTTTGCTCCTTCAAATGGTATATCCGCTTCTCCGAGGTTGATAATAGGGTCTGAAAAAATTTTCGACATAAGCCTTTCCTCCTGTAATTTTAAAGTTTTAAACAATTCATTTCTTCGCTTTTCTTAGTTTTAATTCTTCCTTCTCTTCATCGGCAAATTGGCTTAAAATTTCTTTCATTACCCTTGCTTTGCCTTTAAAGTCTTCCTTTCCGATAGACTTCTCCGCTATCTCCCTATCTGCCTTTATCAATGATTCGTCCAGGCTCTTAAGGGAAAGCAATGCGGCTGACAGGCAGTAAAAGCTCTTGCTTTTCCCGTCATCAAAGCATTCCAGCATGGTTTTAAGAAAATTCATCCTCCTGTTTTGCTGTTCAAGAAAAAAAGCAGCTCCGGATTCTCTAATCAGCCTCTGGTTTTGCATAACCCTCCTGTGGGTTATGAATGAATCCGCTTCTCCTGTCTCTTTGTCAAATTTACGGCAAGGAAACTCATTGCATTCACCGCAGACCTCCAGCCCCTTTTTCTTAACACAGCATGTAATAAAAGAACAGGAGGGATGTTTGTTCTCAAAATCAACCCCGCTGCATCCGGGGCATTTTGAAGAGCCTTCGGTGTAGAACCTGTGGCATAATCCGCAGTCCAGCCCGCAGCAACCTAGCGTATAGATTTTTTTTGAGTTTTTCTTCAATAGCCACGTAACGCCAATAATTTCATTTTCCAGCTCATGGCACTCATCCAGCTGGCTGTTGACATAGCCGTCAAACATTGCAGCTTTGTCCGGGTATTTATTTTTCAATTCATTTGCACGGTTAATAATGAATTTATTGTTTTTATCATTAATATCAGACAATTCATCTTCATTGACCGGTTTTTCTTCAATCAGCTGAATCCCTTCATCTTCAAATAACTTCAGCCATTGTTCGCGGGACAGATAATTACTGAGTACACCCTCCCTGCTATAGGCATCATCAATGATGATAAAGCCATCAGGTTTAATGGTATTCTTAAGCTTTTGAATTGCTTCCTCAGGGCTGCCGAGCACTTCCCCAGCTGCTCCCATAATAACAATATCATATCCGCGTTCCCTGGCAACTGATATATTTATATCCTCAATTCTGAAGCTGCACAAATCCGATACTCCGAATTCGAAAGCCTTCTGCTTTGCATAAATAATGAATTCAGGAATAATATCAATGCCATCCACATGACATCCCAATTCCTTTGCAAGTTTCACGCTTACCGCTCCTTTGCCGCAGGCAAGGTCAAGTATTTTGAGATCCTTTACCTTCTTTATGTTCTTTCTTATAAG
>JAKJBT010000091.1 GCA_022706865.1 Bacillota bacterium | reverse complement strand
CCATAAGCATTTTCCCGTAACCCATTCTTTGGTATTCCGGCATAATGCAAGTCGGACCGAAGGTAAGGATTTCTTTTTCCTCCCCAGACTCATCAACCAGTTTTGCTTTTGTGTACATGATATTCCCAATGATCTGATTATCAACTTCAATCACAAGATCCAACTCCGGCAGAAAGTCTTTGTGGGATCGCATAACATGAACTAAATAGTGTTCAATGCACCCCGGAATATATAAATTCCAAAAGGCTTTCCTTGTGATTTCTTCTACTCTCTCATAATCTGTTTTTTCTTCATTCCTAATCTTAATCATTTTGTTCATTTATAAACCCCCGATAATTTATTTAAGATTAAATTTTTGTGCTATAAGTATATCATATCAATCACCACAAGAATTCTCTTAAATATTTCAGAAATAAAAAGTGTCATGAGGTTTTGGCTCATGGCACCTTGTTCAATAATTATTCGTCTTAATATCAGCAATAATTTTATAGATAGTTTTACCTGACAAATAATAGATATTTTCTAATTCTTTCACAGAAACTCCACTTTGATACTTCATATAAAGCTCAATATTCCGTACAAAAAGGTCTTGCCTTGTTGCAGTAGTATCGCCCCACTTTTTTCTATTACAGTCTCTCCGTGGAATATAAATGTATTCTCCGTCGATATAATTTTGTATTGCTTTAATAAGGTTTTCAGGTAAAAGATCAATTGCACGTTTATACGCCATTATGTTCCTCCTAATCGTTATTGTTTAGGATCGAACAAAGGCTATTCCATTTCAACAGTTTATTATGTAATAGCCTTTGCTATACATAATGAACCGACTCCGATGAATTTGCTAAACTAATACGTCATTCTCCTTTCCATAATAATTTCTTTCATTATACCCAATGCGTCATATTACTGTCAAGAAAAAGCCCCGTTCAGAGGATGAAGCAGCTCCTCCATCTGGTCAAGAAGGCTGCCGAACAGCTTAAGGGCATTGTCCACCGGCTCTTTTGTCGACATGTCAACATTGGCAATCTTCAAAAGCTCTATGGGATAATCCGAGCTGCCGCTTTTCAGGAATTCCAGATAGCGGTCCACCGCAGGCTTACCCTCTTTCAGTATCTGCTGTGATATGGACATAGCTGCTGAAAAACCCGTTGCATACTTGTATACGTAGAAGCTGCTGTAAAAATGCGGAATTCTTGCCCATTCCATGTCAATCAGGTGGTCCACAACAATGTCCGGCCCATAATAAAGTATGTTCAGATCCCTGTATATGGAGCACAGCAGCTCTGCAGTCAATGCTTCCCCGGACTCAGCCTTTTCATGGATAATCTTTTCAAATTCAGCAAACATGGTCTGCCTGTATACAGTGGTCCTGAACTGCTCCATAAAGTAGTTCAGGAGATACATTTTTCTTTTTTGGTCGATGGTTGTATTCAGGAGATAGTTCATTACCAGGGATTCATTAACAGTCGATGCCACTTCGGCTACGAATATCTTATACTGAGCATAAATATACGGCTGATTGCTGTCGGAATAATAGCTGTGCAGCGCATGGCCCATTTCGTGGGCCAGGGTGAACATATTATTCAAAGTGTCATTATGATTCAGAAGCACATAGGGATGTGAGTCATAACAGCCCCAGGAGTATGCACCGCTTCTCTTCCCTTCATTCTCATAAACATCTATCCAGCCTGAGTTCAAGCCCTTTTCAAGGTTTCTGCCATAATCCTCCCCGAGTATCTCCAGCCCTTCCCTGACAATCTTCTTTGCCTCCTCAAAAGGTATTTCCATTTTAACTTCCTTTATCATCGGAACATACAGATCGTACATATGCAGCTCCTCAAGCCCCATTATCCTTTTTCTGAGCTTCACATACCGGTGCATCAGGTTCATATTGTCGTGCATTGCAGCAATAAGGTTGTCATATACCTCTTCCTTCACATTGTCCTCAAAAAGGGATTCCTCTCTTGCCGAGCCGTACTTCCTCACCCTTGCGCTGAACATATTCGCCTTTACATTGGCATTGAGAAGTGCTGCCAGGGTATTCTTCTGCTTTGAATAAGTGCTGTACATCCCCTCAAAGGCATCCTTCCTGACTCTTCTGTCGCTGCTTTCCATTAACTGAATATACCTGCCCTTTGTAAGCTCCAGCTCATTTCCCTTTTCATCCTTGATATGCGGGAACTTCATGTCAGCGTTATTAAGCATACCGAATATCGTCTCCGGAGCCCGGGCCATTTCCCCGGCCATGGCCAGAATCTGCTCCTCGCCCGCATTCAGAATATGGGGCTTCTTTCTCCTTATTTCATCCAGAAACCTTTTATAAAACCTTAAGCCTTCGCTTTCCTTAAGAAAAGCTTCCAGCGTCTCATCAGGCACAGCAAGGATACCCGGTACAATAAAAGAACCGGTGCTGCCTACTGTTACCCCCAGGGAATCCGCCCTGTCGGCAAGCCCCTGATAAAAAGAATCGGTGCTGTCTTCATGGCTTCTCATATGTGCGTACACGTATACCTTCTCAAAAAGCCTGTTCATTTCAGTACTCATATTAAGGCATTCCAGCAGCTTATCAGCGCTTTCAGCCATAGCATCCTTGTAAGGCAGCAGGGAATCCGCCATTTGCTTTACTCTTTGGAAATCCTTCTCCCACAAATCATTTGAAGAATATATGTCTTCAAGCCTCCACTTGTATTCCTGAGGTATTTCATTCCTTTTCGGAATGTTTGAACCTTTATTGACCATCATAATCCCTCGCTTTTAAGAAATTCCTAAATCACACATTTATGCTTCCAGCTGCCCTTTCTTACAAAATACGCTATCACTGCAAAATGAACGGCATAAGCTACAATAAATGATATCCAGACCCACTCGACATTCATCTGCAATACCTGCACGAAAAAATACAGCATCGGTATCTGAACGAGCCATACCGAAGTCAGGGCAGCCAACATCGAAGGAACATTGTCCCCCGCTCCGTACAATATTGAAGCCAACCCTCCCGCAGGGCCCATAAAAAGCGTTGCAACCGCATAATATCTCAAAAATACTGAACCTATTCCTATTATGTCTTCTCCTGACGTAAAAATACCCATAATCGGACCCGGAAATAGTGCCAGTACAACTCCTGAAACAAGCATTATCCAAAAAGAGAGCTTTGCTGTCAGATATCCTGTTTTTTCAGCCCTGGCGCAATCGGAGGATCCCAGGCTCTGGCCTACAATCACACCTGAACCCATCTGTAAACCAAATACCGGCATTATCACCAGACTGATGATCCGTATGCATATCCCGTATGCAGCAACAACACCAACCCCAAAAGATGCTATGAACCTCATGACTACAAAGTATCCGAGATTTCTGAGCAGCCCCTCCAATCCTGTCGGCAAGCCTATTGTCAACAGCTTTTTATCCAAAGCCCCGACAAAGTATATACCTCTCTTGAAGCCAACCTTTATAAAAGTCTTGCCGGACATAAGTATGTACAAACCCACAATAAAGGCGGCTGCCTGGGATATTACCGTTGCATAGGCGGCTCCGGCTACTCCCAGTCCCATTCCCCTTACTCCTATAAATGGTATGACATCAAATATCATTATGGGGTCAAGAATAATATTCAAAACTCCCGATATAGCCATAATATACAGGGGCTTCCTTGCATCCCCTATGCACCTTAAAGCAGTGTTTACGGAATAAGAGGAAAAAGCCAGAGGTAGAGTGATAAGCCTTATCCTCCCATATATCACCGACTCCTCAAGCACCTGGCTGTTTCCGGCCAGAGGGCTTAATATGTACGGTATGATAAAACTCATTAATATTCCCACAATCAATGCCAGCAGGAACTTGAATATAATCGTCTGTTCAATGGCTTCCACAGTCTTTTCCCGGTTTCCGGCGCCGAAATATCTTGATATAATGGTTACTGAGCTTGTCCCCACAATGCTATTAACTATATCCAATATCCACCATATTGTTGCAAAAATCGTAACAGCTGCTACAGAGTTTATCGACAGCTTTGCAACCCATGCCATGTCTACAATTTCATATGTCATGTCCAGCATCATGCCGAGCATTGTAGGTATTGAAAGTGTCAATATCCCTGAAAGCAGGCTTTTCTTCTCTGTTGTCTGTTCCATATGATCCTCCGCATCTTAATCATATCCTTATTCTACCTCTTATAAGTAATTTTTTCTATATCAAATTTCATGTGAGTAAAACCATATAATATTGTATAATATAGGCATAAACAGATAATAAATCGGAGGAATCCATGAAAGATTTAATTATGAAAGAAATCCAGACAATGAAAGAGGAGCTTTGCGAAATAAGCGACTACATATGCCTCAACCCGGAATTGGGGAACCATGAATACAAGGCAGTTGAAAAGCTGACCTCCTTCCTTGAATCAAAAGGGTTCTCTGTCGAAACAGACATAATAGGCAAGCCCACTGCTTTTAAATCGGTTTATGACAGCAAAAGACCCGGGCCGAATGTGGCCTTCCTGTGCGAATACGATGCCTTGCCCGAAGTTGGCCACGGCTGCGGCCATAATATGATAGGAACCATGAGCTGCGGGGCTGCGGCAGGCCTCAGCAAAGTCCTGCATGAAACCGGAGGCCGTATAACAGTCCTCGGCACTCCTGCAGAAGAAACGGACGGAGCAAAGGTGTACATGGCAGAAAAAGGTGTATTCAATGATATTGATGCGGCTATGATATTGCACCCGGAGGACAAAACCTATGAAAGCGGAAGCTCCTTGGCAATGGATGCAATTCAATTCGACTTCAGGGGCAAGTCAAGCCACGCAGCATCCTCTCCCCATGAGGGCATTAATGCACTGGATGCAGTCATACTTACCTTTAACGGTATAAATGCCCTGAGGCAGCATGTTACACCTGATGTGAGAATACACGGCATAATTGCTGAAGGAGGCAAAGCTGCAAATGTGGTGCCCAGTAAAGCTGTCGCACAATTCTATATAAGGGCCGGAAAGAAGGATTACCTCAAGGAAGTGGCTGAGAAGGTAAAAAATATAGCAAGAGGGGCTGCCCTTATGACAGGTGCTTCTTTGGAAATAAGCAACTATGAGCTGTCCTATGATGACATGAGAACGAACATGATTATGTCGAAGGCCTTCACAGAAAACCTCAGGCTTGCCGGTGTAAGTGAAATAAACGCCGAAAGATCCAGTTTCGGTTCTTTGGACATGGGCAATGTAAGCTATGTGGTTCCGTCAATTCATCCTTACATCTCCATATCGGATACCAGTTTGGTCGGGCACACAACTGAATTCAGGGATGCAACTCTGACGGACAGAGCCCATGATGCGCTGGTTAAAGGTGCCTGTGCCCTTGCGCTGACCGGATATGATATATTGACGGATAAAGAGCTTCTGAAGCGGATCAAGGAGGAATTTACAGCAAAATAGCTATGCCCAAAGCCTCATGCACCGCAGCCGGAATATTCGGACATGCTTTATGTTACAAAATATATACAACATTAACGACTTTTTATGTTAAAATATTAGTACACGCAATTACTCTACAGGCAGGTGATCCCATTGAAAATTCTCATAGTTGATGACGAACCGGCAATTGTTGACCTGATTAAGATTAATCTTGAATTGGAAGGCTTCGATACGTGCGTATGCTATACCGGCAAGCAAGCTGTCAAAGCTGCGCCGATTTTTATGCCAGACTTGATACTGCTGGATATAATGCTTCCCGATATCAACGGATTTGAAGTCTGCAAAAAGCTTCAGGATTTAAACATACCAATCATAATGCTTACGGCAAAGAACGACATTAAGGACAAGGTTTACGGACTTGAGCTGGGCGCAGATGATTATATCACCAAGCCCTTCGACAGCAGGGAGTTGACCGCGAGGATTAAAACCGTCCTCAAAAGGATTAATAAATCCGAACCCAAGGATGATCCCAATATACAATTAGGACCCATAATGATTAACCCATCGGAGCGGCAGGTCTATGTGGATGAGGAAGAAATCATACTGACTCCGAAGGAATATGACCTTCTTCTGGTTCTCTGCGAAAATCAGAGAAAAGTCTTCTCCAGGGAGAACCTTCTTGAACTGGTGTGGAAATTTGAATACATCGGTGACAGCAGAACTGTGGACATGCATGTGCAGAGGCTGAGAAAGAAGCTTGGAAAATACAGCTTTTTTATAAAAACCGTATTTGGTATCGGTTATAAATTTGAGGTACAGGTATGAAGCTGAAGCATAAAATCATCGCACTT
>JAKJBT010000090.1 GCA_022706865.1 Bacillota bacterium | reverse complement strand
ATTGCTTCATGCTGCTGCTGCCTGAACTCCATGTTCCATTCGGTAGAAGCACTCATGCAATAGCTTCTTGGATTATTGAAATCCACAGCATTTTTCGAAACAAAGGCCGGCAGGAATTCATCCACTTTTTTCTGGGAAGGCACGCTGACCAGCTCATAGGTATGGGTGTTTACAAACCCGTCAAGGTTTACCATGACCGGCAGATATATACCTTCATGCTCTGCCAGCCTGTATGCCTGAATTATCATATCCAGGGCTTCCTGACCGTTTTCCACATATACCTGTATCCATCCGGTATCTCTCTGGGCCATGGAGTCTCTCTGATCGCCGAATATGTTCCATGGTGCGGCCAGAGTCCTGTTTGCGTTCATCATCACTATGGGGAACCTGCTGCCGCTTACATAATGCAGCATTTCATGCATATATGCCAGCCCCTGGGAGGAGGTGGCTGTAAAAGCCCTTGCGCCAACCATTGAGGCTCCCATGGCAGCAGCCATTGCACTATGTTCACTTTCTACATGTATATATTCACAATCCATCAAATTATTTGCGACAAATTCCGAAATCTTTTCAACCACTATGGTTTGAGGAGTGATTGGGTATACGGATACCACATTGGGTCTGCACAACCTGACACCGTATGCGACTGCTTCATCACCATTAAGGAATTCTCGTTTTGATACTTTGTTTCCGCTAGTCATACTGTTTGCCCTCCTTAACCATGGTTATTGCCTTTTGCGGGCATTCACGGGAGCATATCCCGCAGCCCTTGCAAAAATTATAATCTATCTCAAGAATACCCTTTTCCCTGTCAATGACCCCGTCAGGGCACAAAAGCCAGCACCTCAGGCACATTACACATTTGGAATTGTCTATAATCGGCTTCATTACCCGCCACCCTGCGTTGGGCTCAATAATCACCCCTGCTTCGGAGCTGGGGCCCAAGGGCATGTCTTTTTTGCATTCCGGCATTTTGTATTTTACTATCTGTGGCTTTGACATCTATTTCACCCCCCGAATGGCATCATAGGCAATCATAACTGCCTTTTTGTTCTTTTCCCTGAGATTTTCCGGCATTCCCGCATCAATAGCACTTAATACCGATTCAATACCTACAATCCCCGAAGCTGCCGCAAGGGCGCCCATCATCGTAGTATTGGTAATGGGGGCTTTCAGTACCTTCAATGCGATATCTGTTGCATTTAAAGTAACCACTTTGAAATTATCTCCCAGTTTAAAGCTTTCAGGAGCTGACTCTGTATTGATAAGAAGTATCCCCCCATCCTTCAAGCCGCTTGTAACATTGACAACCTCCATAAGTGTCTCATCCAGAACAACAACGTAATCACATGCATACACCTGGCTGTGGTCGTCTATCGGCTTATCGTCAATTCTGGTAAATCCCAGTACCGGAGCTCCCCTTCTCTCCGGGCCGAAGGAGGGAAATGCCTGAGCATAGTTATCTTCGAAAACCGATGCCGCAAGTCCCAACAATTTTGCCGCAGTAAAACCGCCTTGTCCGCCTCTCGCATGCCATCTTACCTCAATCAATCATACTACCTCCCTAAAGCTATTTATGTATTTTTTAAAAACCCTCACCTTTAATGGAAGTGTTTTCATACCGAAAATAATAACATTTTCACATTGTGATATCTATTTTTATTTTATCAATTTATACCCTTTGTGTCAATTTGCTAATCCTATAAAATTCAGTCTAAATGTGCCTTTATATTTAAATAGTTCATTATTATGTGATGAATTTTCATAATATGATAGTAAATTTTGCAGAATTGAAAAAGTTTCAAAATTATTATACTTTAGCTGTTTATTTTAAGTATCTAAGATGATATAATATAATTATGAAAATGTATTTCATATTGTGCAATAACGGAATGATTTGCATGAAGATAGTGAGGTGATATTGTGAAAAGGATCAAAACAATTTTAAAGATAGCTGATGAAGGTGTGGTTGCAGTTATCAGAGCAGAGTCCAAGGAAGAAGGGCTAAAAATTGTAGATGCCGTCAAGGAGGGCGGAATAAAAACTCTTGAAGTTACAATGACAGTACCCGGAGCAGTGGATATCATAAAAGAAATTTCCGAGCACTACAAAAACGAAGATGTAATAATAGGTGCGGGAACGGTACTGGATCCGGAAACTGCAAGACTATGCATCCTTGCGGGAGCCAAATACATAGTCAGTCCCAGCATAAATCCCGAGACTATAAAGCTTTGCAACAGATACAGAATACCGGTCATGCCCGGGGTAATGACTGTAAAGGAAGCCGTGGAAGCCTTGGAGCTGGGGGCGGATATTATTAAGGTATTTCCGGGGAGTGCCTTTGGGCCTGATATTATTAAGGCATTTAAGGGTCCTATACCTCAGGGTAATTTTATGCCTACAGGGGGTGTAAGCCTTTCAAATGTAAAGGATTGGATTAAGGCCGGGGCTGTAGCGGTAGGCACAGGAGGGGATTTGACAAAAGGAGCAAAGACAGGAGACTATGCCCTTGTCACCCGAACTGCAGCCGCATTTGTCGAGGCTGTAAAGTCTGCAAGAGCGAGTGAATAAATAGGGGGTAACTTGAATGGGTAAAATAGTGACTTTTGGAGAAATGATGCTGCGCCTTGCACCTGTCGGATATGACAGATTCGTTCAGGCAAAAGAATTCGGAGTTGTATATGGAGGCGGAGAGGCTAATGTAGCTGTTTCCCTTGCAAACTACGGAAAAGATGCATACTTTGTAACCAAACTGCCCAAACATGAAATAGGCCAGGCTGCAGTTAACGAGCTCAGGCGCTATGGGGTAAACACCCAATATATAACCAGGGGCGGAGACAGAATCGGTATTTATTTCTGCGAAAAGGGAGCCTCCCAAAGGCCTTCAAAGGTAATCTACGACAGGGCTCACTCCGCAATATCCGAGGCAAAACCGGAGGATTTTGACTGGAATGCGATAATGAAGGATGCTGAGTGGTTCCACTTTACGGGAATTACTCCTGCACTGGGCGATAATGTGGCTGGTATTACATTGGATGCTATACTTGCAGCAAAATCCGCGGGAGCAACGGTAAGTGTCGACCTGAATTACAGAAAAAAACTGTGGTCCACCGAAAAAGCAGGCTATGTTATGAACGAGCTTGTTAAACATTGTGATGTAGTGATTGCAAATGAAGAGGATGCAGAAATGGTATTTGGAATAAAAGCTGAAAATACCGATATAACAGGAGGAACCTTAAGTGATGAAGGTTACAGGAAGGTAGCCTCCGAGCTTATTTCAAGGTTTGGGTTAAAGTGTGCCGCAATTACCTTAAGAGAGAGCATCAGTGCCTCTGAAAACGGATGGTCGGCAATGCTGTATGACGGAAGCAGCTTTTACAAGTCCAAAAAATACAACATCCATATTGTCGATAGAGTCGGCGGCGGTGATTCCTTTGGTGCAGGGCTTATATACGGCCTTACTTCCGGTTATGATATGCAAAAAACATTGGAATTTGCAGTTGCGGCCTCCTGCCTGAAGCACACGATTGAAGGGGATGCCAACCATGTTTCAATAAGCGAGGTTGAAGCCCTCATGGGCGGAGATGCATCGGGAAGGGTTCAGAGGTAAATTTTAGAAGGATTGGTATTGTTAAATACTTCCTTATAAATTATAATAGACTTGTGTTGAAATTTCAAAAAATCTGTTACATTTTGGGAGTTGAATAGCATGAAAAAGCCTGAACAAGATAAATTCTTTATACAATCAATAAACAGGGCATTGACAATTGTTGATGCAATCTCCAAATCCAAAGATAAAGGCTTGACTCTTACAGAAATATCCGAACGTGTCGATCTGCATATAAGCACTGTTTATAGAATACTACAAAATTTAATTGCCTGGAATTATGTAAAAGAAGATGAGGATGGCGGATACATCCTTGGTTTTGAGCTGATTACACTGGGCAATGCGGCTAAAAACAACATCGGCCTCCAAAACCTGGCACATCCGTATCTGATAGAACTGGGAAATATGACCGGAGAGACAATATACCTGGCAATTTTTGATGAAATCAATAATTCCGTCATGTATGTAGATAAGATAGATAACAAAGGAAATATTAAGCTAGCGGCAGGTATCGGCACGAGAAATCAAATACATTCAACTGCCAACGGAAAGGTTCTTGTTTCCGGCTTTACGGATGAGAAAATCAAAAGTATGCTCGAGCATACCGGAATGCATGCAAATACACCCTTCACAATTACCGATCCCGAAAAATTCCTTGATGAAATAAGACTGGTAAGGGATCGGGGTTATGCAATCGACAACCTTGAAAATGAAGCCGGTGTAAGATGTGTCGCAGCACCGATATATGATTACAGAAAAAAGGTTGTCGGTTCTGTAAGCATATCGGGTGTAGAATCCAATGTTACAATAGAAGCAATTGAAAACAAACTTAAACCCATGCTTCTTTCAACTACCGGGAACATATCAAAGGAGCTTGGTTACAGAAAGAGTTAACTGAACAATATAAGGCTGTTTGCAAAATATGCAAGCAGCCTTTTTGTATACATCCGTGAGACACGCGAAACATCCCCATGTCTCGCAAACTTCTACTGTTTAACCTTGAATATGGAAA
Organism: Bacillota bacterium; assembly: GCA_022706865.1. The sequence continues at coordinate 1,685 of JAKJBT010000090.1, read as the reverse complement.
CAGTGGAATCAAGATCTACTGCGAGCTCTGAAAGAGCGGCAGCCTTGTTTGATATTATCTCCACACTTGCAGTCTGTTCTTCTATCGCAATGGATACATTCTGTACATTTGAAGAATTATTTGAAGCAGCTTCAAGTATTTCTCCCGTTGCCGCAACTACCTGCTCTATGCCGGAGGTTATCTGTTGGGTGGCGGCACTTACTCCCTGCACCTGGGATATTATGCTGTCAACCCCCTTTGATATTTCTTCAAAGGATGAATTAGCCTGGCCTACAACCTTTGTCCCCGAATGTACCTCTGATGCCTCATCTTCGATTATGCTCACAATGCTTCTGATTTGATCATTCATGCTCCTGATTATATTGGATATTTCGCTTGCAGCAGAGCTCGACTGTTCAGCCAGTTTTCTTACCTCCTCCGCTACAACGGAAAACCCTCTTCCCTGCTCTCCTGCTCTTGCTGCTTCAATAGCTGCATTGAGAGCTAAAAGATTGGTCTGACCCGAAATCTCGGTTATCATGTTTGTAACAGCCTCTACTCTTTCGGACATGGCCTCAAGTGATCTTACCGCCTCTACCGAATCTTTCGATCTTGTACTGATTTTTTCCATTTGATTTATCACATCTTTAAGAGCTTCATATCCTTTGTTTGACAGGCTGCTCAGCGTCACTGCATTATTACTGACATACTGCATATTTGAAGCGATCTGCTCTATTTCCGCAGAAGTCTCATCCATGGCACTTGATATACTATCTATATTGAATTTCTGATTTTCAATTCCCATAGAAACATCCTGCATGGAAGCAACTATCTCTTCCAAAGCGGAAGATGCAGCCTCACTCCCTGCCATGAGTTCCCGGGCGGAAGCTGCCACCCCGTATGAGCTTTGCATTGTTTTCTCCGCAATTGTCTTCAGGCTTGCCAGCATTTTATTGAAGGATTTTGCCAAATCACCTATCTCATCTTTGTTGCTGATATTTATATCATCTACCGTCAAATCCCCCTCAGCAATTTTCTCCACACTTGCGGACAATTTCACCACAGGCTTTGATATCACTCTTGAAATATACAGCGATAACAGAACTGACACTATAATCGTGGTAAAGGTCAATATTAGCAAATTCGTAATAACGGCTTGCCCATTCGCCGATTGCGCCTCATTTCCCTTATCCAATGAGCTTTCCGCCAGTATAACGATTGTATCGGCGCTTATGACAATATCCTCCAGTATCTGAGCTCCCTTGCCGTTTATTACTTCCATTACCCTTTCATCTTCTTTGTTTACCAACAGGGCTTTTATCTCCTCAATGAGGTTATTATACTCAGAGTTTGCATTTGAAAGTGCTTTTAAAGCATTTTTGCTTTCATCTGTCACAAGCAGCTTTTCAAGATTATACTTTTTTTCATTGAAGGATATATCATACTCAGCTATCAAGTCTAGATTCTTATCATCGCCGCTTATGATGAATTTACTGAGGCACTGCACCTTTTCCAGCGCATCCGACTTCATACCTTCAGCCAGTATCGCGCTTTTTGTAGTTTCATTGATAAGCTTTTCATACCCTATGTTCAAGCTTTTTATCGTATTATATGAATATATTGTGGATGCTGAGAAAACAACCACAACTGCCAGGAATCCCAGAATTATTTTTTTCCCTATGCTGAATTTAATTCTTTTGCTGTTG
>JAKJBT010000089.1 GCA_022706865.1 Bacillota bacterium | reverse complement strand
CGGGTATCCCGGATTTCCCCGATCAGAAGGATATAGCCAACTATGCGGTTGAGGCGGCAAAATACATGTCAAAGCTGGGTATAGTCAAAGGTGATACGAAGGGATATTTTATGCCCAAGGCCACAACAACTGCACAGGAAGCAGCCGGTTACGGAATGGCCACCAGGGAGGCTGCAATACTGATGAGCGTAAGGACTTATGGGCAGATGGATACCATAAAAGCCGCACCAGTGGTAACCCCTGCCCCGGCGGCTGCACAGCCAATCCAAACGGTAAAGCCGACGGAACCCTCACAGCCGGTAACGGAAAGCGGTTCTATAGTGGGGAAATGGGGCAAGGGAAAGGCTGGCGCCACGTATAACGCCCTCACGCGTTCCTTCGACTTCGGGGTTTATGGCACAGAGCAGGAATATCAATTCAACAGCGACGGTACTTTTACGGAATTGATAAAAACCGGTTCGGGGAGCGTTATATCAATAGCCGGGGATTATACCGTAAGCGGCGGCATGCTCACTTTAACATATAAGAGCAGCAAAGAAAGCTCGGATTTCGGAAATACATGGGTCGAGGGCAAAACTCGCCAGCCTGCTTCTCACCACTATGAAATCGGCGAGGATGGTGAAAACAGCTATCTGATGATTGGTTTAGAAGGTGCCACGCCGCCTTTGGACCCCGAGACTAACGCCGCAAGATACTGGCTTAGGCAGTAAAATGTGGTTAGCACTCTGCAATTATTTGAAACGCTCGGGTAGGTTTTTGCATGTGTGCAAAAACCCCCATTGAAATCTTGTTATAAGGGAGGGATTGAATGAAAGCGTATAAATATTTGTTTTGTTTTGCCATGACAATTATAATGCTCATTACTCCGGTATTCGCCGTGAATAATCCGCTGCTGTCAGCCACGGCGGTTCCCCAGGCATCTGCGCCAATCAAGCTGGCAATCCCGGCTTTGGCGAAGCCGAATCAGGCAAAGGTGCTTGCTTTAGCAGAGAAATACTATAATATGGGGATTTCAAAAGCAACACCTCATGAAAAGCTTTATATTCCGACAATTATTAACTGGAAGCCGGATTTTAAGGGCAAAGCCCAGAATTCTGCAAAGGCATCCCAGTACTTGACTTCCTCGGCATATATGACCGCTTTTACCGAACTGAAAGGCATATATCTGCCCCTTAATGCCGCCCTTTTTGCCCTTGACACCGGCAATGCAGCGATAGCGGGGAATCTGGCATCGGCTATAGCTGCGTATTCGGAGGATACTTTGAAGATGCCCCTGGGAACTGCGTTGGGCATTAATAAGGAATCAAAGGCTTATGCCGATGATGCGGCGGCTGTCTATGAGTATGCACTGGGCCTCAAGCTGTCAAAGCCTACAATTGATGTAAGCGCTTTGCCCCTGCTCCTGAACTACGGTTACTTAAGCATCGACAGAGGCATGCTTGATTCAGCCAAGGTGGTGTTTGAAGCGGCATATAACCTCGTACCGGGGCATATGCCCGCCATTGAAGGAATGGCTGCTTACTGGCTTGCCAAAGGGGATAACGCCAAGGCAAAGGAGCTGCTGGAAGGTGCAAATCTGTCTGTCATGGTCAGGAACCTGAAGAAAATGAAAGACAATGTAGACGAGCAGAAGGTTCCCCTGGTTAAGCACGGGGATTCCCATGAAGCCGCTCAAAACAAGCTGAGGACTATGGATAAGCTTGAAACGGTGCTGGCTTCGGATTTTTATGAACAACTGGACCCCTCCGGAGCGCAGGCGGCAAGAGATCTTGTAAATAGGCTGCAAAGCAGCATCCATTATACAGCGCCTGATTACAACTATTTATCCCAGTATTCCACACTTAAGAATTTCCGCTCCCAGGGCGGGACTTCCGCCTATGAAGCCTTTTGTGAAGAACTGAATGCATTGGAGGAGAGGGTCAATTCCAAAAAAGAAGATGAGGTGGATATAGACGCATTAGAGCAAATGCTGGGACAGCTGGAGAGCAATCCCGACATGGATCCGGCACAGATTGCCGCTATGTTTGCTCAATCAGACTTTACATCCAAGACCGCCCCTGAGCTGCTTATATTATCCCTGGAACCGGATAATTATGTAAACCCGACCGATGTAATCGCCCAGCAGTTTAATGTACTGCAGTTAAAGAATAAATGGGGGAGTTATACTACCTATCTTGCAATGCAGTTTGGTGAGTTGAACGAAACTATAGCAAATGCGGGTATGGATATATATAAAAAGATGCAGCCTCTGGATGACAGGATGCGTGCAGAATTGATAGAACTGAGTGAGGAGCACGATAAATCCCATAAGAAATCAGGCAAATGTGATATATGTACTATCAAAAGGCATAATATTCATTCAAACTATGATCGCCAGCTGAATAATCTGGCAGAAATTGCGTGGATGGATATTACCAATTTTGTAAGCGCCCGGTATGTGCAGCGCATAAAGCCTAACCTGGAGGCCATGTACGTGGAATGCATGAAAAATGTACTGCTTATATCAGACCCGGCAATAAGGGCAAAGGTGGAAGAAAACCTCAAAGCTGATATTGAGGAATTCATCCTTATTGCATTCCAGCATGTGAAGGATGCATATTCAATCAATATAGGAAGGTATCCCTACGAATGCGATTGCAGCGAAGAGGAAATAGAGGCTGCATACAGACGCCAGCAAAAGGAAATGGATGCAGCGGAGAACCAGAGAATTGCCATGCACATGAAGGCCAAAAAGGCTTTCGAAGCAGGAGAGATTCCTGAAAACAGCCCGCTATATCAGAGTCTTGATAAGTACTCAGCAAATTATAACCTGTTGTTCACGAAGATAAAGATGCATCCCTTAAAGACAGAGGTAGCTATAGATGTAAAAATTCCCGGCACTGAGACGAGTATTAGCGGAAAGATGACAGAAAACCACATCCGCAATACTACCGACTACAGCGGAGACATAACCGTGGGGATAGGCAGTGCAGATACCGCGGGGGGTGCGATTGGAGCTTCGGCATCAGTTTCCCTTAAGGGTGAAATGACTGTAGACGGAAAGGGCAATGTGGTAAGCACCGATGTTGCCGGCTCTGCCCAAGGGAAAGTAAATTTGGTTGGATTGGAGGGCAGCGCTACCATAGAGGCATCGACACAGCGAGGCTGTAAATTAAGCGGAGAGGTTGCCAAGATCCAAAGCGATTTCGTTAAAGTGAAAACACCTGAGGAATTGGAGGCATTTACGCCTGATAAGCCTGAACCGGTCAAGAAGGTGCTCTGGCAGGGTGAGTATCAGGTCAAATAATTGAAAATATATAAGACAGGGGGACGTTTCTCTTGTCCCGCAAGCGGGACAAGAGAAACGTCCCCCTGTCTTATGGTCCTATAGCTTAATTAGCCTGTACTTCCTGAATCTTTATCTTGGTCTCTTCGATTTCCGCATACTTTGCTTTTATCTCTTCTCCGATGCGTGTTACTTCTTCAGCGGGGAATTCAGTGTCTGTGGCAAATGCATTGTAGACCAGCTCGCCCATATTGAATTTCAGCTTCTTAATATCTCCTTCAATTTGTGTAATATGGAGCTTCAGCTTGCTTACTTCAACCATGTCCTGTGATTTATCGCCTACTACTTTTGCCGTACTAACTACTTTTTCCGAAAGATTTTTTAAAAAACTCATATTTCATCCTCCTTTTATTATGGAGTTTATTTTACTGATTAATTCGCTATTTAACAGGAATATCCTGCTAATTAACAATAATTATTCATATATTTATCATGATATGCTAAGAATTTATTTTATGTTACTCCTCTGATGAACTTGTTTTTCCAACCAGCCTTCAATTGTTTCAGTTAACAGGATTCTCTTATCCTGAAAGGAATGATCGGAATCAAGCATTTTATGTTCAAAGCTTTCACTATTATACTTGAGCATTTTATTCACCAGGGGATAGTAGTGAAGCTCCGGAATGGAAAGGTTGTCCCTTTTGGCAGCTATTAATAAGAGCTTGTGTTTTGCCAGTTTTTCCGCGTTATTTACAAAGCTCCACCTATCGCCGTTTGCCATTGCCTCATTTATCAGCTCCTCAACTGAAGTGCCCTTAAGGGGGACAATACACTCCCTGAACATCTCCTGCAAAAATCTCAGAGTCTTATCATCTCCTTCGGAGCTTTCTCCCATAGCACCAAAGTCAAATGGGGCTATTGCAACATATGCCCTGATACCCATATCATCAGCGGCAGTCAGCAATGTGGCAAAGCCTCCCATACTGTGTCCCGCAAGTACTATATTATCTCTGTCAATCCGGTATTTTTGGGCGGCTTCCTCTGATTTTACGAATTCTATCGCTGCTTTTACATCATCCAGCACGTTTTGAAAGGAGAAGCATCCTTCGCTGCCCCAGGAACCCCTGTAATGAAACACCAAAGTATTCCAGCCTGCCCGCCTGAAAGCGTGGGCCATATCGAGATTCCGCTCGGTACCCGGGAAGCCGTGAAGCAGAACCATGGCAGGATGAGGCCCCCTGCCTGCCGCTGTGTACAAAACGCCATAAAGATTCTTGCCGCTGCTGTTAATAACAATAGCCATACTGTCAGGAGGAAATCCCGGTTCCTCAATAACAGGATCCTCATATAGTTTTTTAAACTGCATAAAGTACCTCCCTTTATTTCATAAAAGTCGTAATGTTCCATATACTTGAATTATAGCACAAAGGGGAATATTTTCTAAAGTATTGAGTCTTTTCAAATACGGCCATTTGTTGTATATTGTAGTTAATTATTGAGTAAAGCGTGAAAAAAATATGTAAGGTCAGCAGTCGGCGTATATGAACATTATGGGAAAGAGGGATGAAAATGTTAAAGCGTACCCGAATTACAGATCCTGAGATCTATGAAATAGTTGTTGATGAATTAAGACGACAGGAGCACAATATTGAAATGATTGCCTCTGAAAGTACGGCACCTTTGGAGGTTATGGAGCTGTCAGGCTGCATATTTACGAATAAAACCCTGGAGGGCTATCCGGGGGCACGCTTTCAGGCAGGTTCCCATGAGGCGGACAGGTTGGAGCTTCTGGGGATCGAGCGGGCAAAAAAGTTATATGGAGCGGAGCATGTGAATTTTCAGGTTTATTCAGGCTCCACGGCAAATTATGGGGTTTATGCGGCAGTTCTCAAGCCCGGAGATAAGGTCCTCAGCATGAGGCTTGACCAGGGGGGGCATTTGACTCATGGAAGCCCTGCGAATTTTCTTTCAAAAGTGTATGAATATGATTTTTACGGTGTAAACCCCGAAACAGAAATGATAGATTATGAAGAACTGGAAAAAAAGGCGGAAGAAATCAAGCCCAGACTGATTATAGCAGGGGGCAGCTCATATCCGAGACTGATAGACTACGAAAGAATAAGCAGGATTGCAAAAGCCGTGGGTGCATATTTTATGGTTGACATGGCACATGTCAGCGGATTGGTGGCAGCAAAAGTCATACCCAGTCCGGTGCCTCATGCCGACTTTGTAACATCATCGACCACAAAGACCTTTTGCGGACCCAGAAGCGGATTTATACTCTGCAAGAAGGAGCATGCAAAGCTGATTGATAAAGGGGTCTTCCCGGGATCATTAGGTTCTATGCATTTAACAACAATGGCAGCAAAAGCATGGTCGATGAAGTATGCAGCGTCTGCAGAATTCCGCAGTATTATGAAGCAGATACTTGTGAATGCAAAGACCCTGGCAGAGGAGCTGTCCCGTCTTGGGTTCCGAATTGTCAGCGGTACAACGGACAATCATATTGTTATGGTGGATCTGAGATCCAAAGGGATAAGCGGAAAGCTGTTCCAGGATGCTCTTGATGAGGTAGGAATAACTGTCAATAAGAACCAGATACCCTTCGATCCTGCGTCACCGCTTGTTACCAGCGGTGTAAGAATCGGGGTTACTTCAATAACCCAGCGGGGATTGAAAGAAGCTGAAGTCAAAGAGATTGCAGAGATAATGAACCAAGTGGCAGCCGCACCGGAAGACGAAGCAAACCTGGAGGCTTGCAGGGAAAGGGCTGAAGCATTGATTGCCAGATTCCCTTTATATCCGGCTGGCAGCTTTGATGATAATAATGTATAATGATTATGGGAGATGTGGGCGATTAGCTCAGCCGGGAGAGCGCTGCGTTCGCAACGCAGAGGTCGGGGGTTCGAACCCCCTATCGTCCACCATTTTATAGTCAGAGATCAGAGATTGGAAATATAAAATAACTGTGCAGGGGGTGGCGAATTGAAAAAGAATGTTTTAGGAAATACCGGAATTGAAGTTACTGAATTATGCTTTGGAGCACTGCCT
>JAKJBT010000010.1 GCA_022706865.1 Bacillota bacterium | reverse complement strand
CTTCATATATGACGCCTCCATTATTTTAGTTTTGTGCCTTTCTTGTCTGGATCAGCACAATACTATTTTAGTGTCAGGCGTCTACTTTTTCAAAGTTCATTGTTTTTCTTTACAGGAATGCTCCTATTATATGAATTTTCTCAGCTAAGTAGTTTTCTACTGATATACAGCATAAGAATAATGCTTAATACAGCTAATACTCTAGAAAATCTGTATTGTTTTTGAATCCCTTCAATAGTTCTACTTTTTCCTATAGAACAGGACAATCTGCATTATCTGTCAGCTAACGGTTCGCACTCATGACACCTCTGAACCGGACCCACAGAGCCTGTCCTCCTGGCGGAGATTCGCTCCCGGTGAAGGGGTGTGGTTGCTGCTTAAGTCAAACTATAGTATTGCATATCTTTGCAACCCAAGGCACGCCTACCTCTTGCCTCGAACCGCCGTGCCGCCGCGTGAGGGCATTGTTATCTGATGTATGGTGCCCCTCAGCGCATTTCCCTAATGTCTTTCTATACCGTTGCCGGTACCCGGGACCTAACTTGTGTCACTTGTGTAAGTATTATCTCTCTAGGGTTCAAATCTCCAACAAACTCCGCATGGGAGTTTGTACATTGTAAAAAAACAGCTTAGATTTGTTTTTCAAATATTAATTCAAAATATGTAGCCACACCATAGGAACCTATTGGTGGGGTCAAAATTTGCACTAATCTCCAACCTTCTCTTGAATATTCTTCTATTATGGCATGATAGTCTTGATCTGGCTTTCTTACAAAAAATCCCTTCATCCCTAATCTTATAAATTTATATTCATACATGTAAATGTAACCTCCAAATTTTATATTTGTTCATTCCTTCACAATATAAGAAAAATATGTCTAAACTGACTACTCTTTATCCAATTTTAGTGTTCTTAATCTTAAATAGGTTTCCTTACCACATGTCCAATTCTTTAAATTAATTAACCTTTCACCATTATCACCATGCTCTTCATTATTATATGCATCCTGTAATTTATCACATGATAAATTTGAACAATGTCCACAATGATTATATCCCTTATTAATTGAACATTTTGCAATAGAGCATTCTCCCCAAAATGGTTTACCTAGACAGGCTTGACAGCCAGGACAGTTTGTTTTTTCTTTCCATTCACATACACCACAGTATGTACCGCACATTCCAATCATTTGCTTATCCATATAAACTCCATCCTCCCTATGGTAAAGATGTATTACCAAAAGTCGTTCTTAATTTTAACACTTCGCATTCTTCTACTGATATGTACTACTGGAACATCCTCATAAATAGTAATCAATCTGCACCATATGTCAGATAACGGTTTCGCACTCACGACGCCACTGAACCGGACGCGCAGAGCCCTCCCCCATGGCGGTGGTGACACCCGGTGAAGGGATGTAACCCGAAGGTTTAGTAGAAAACCTCTCTGTAACTTACTACGCTCTGTAGATTTATACCTCGTGAGTGCAATGTTATACGAAGCCATACGTCTTACGGAGCCCGAGGTCGCCACGGACAGCGGCCCCTTAAACCATCCATAATCATTAACTTTACATAACAAAAATCAAATGTAATGATAATACCCAAAGTCTCGAAAATTTGTGCGTAATTTCATTATATACATATGTCGCTAAATCTACACGTTAATCCATACAAGGGCGTTTTATCGTTGTGAAAACCACACATTAGCTAAAACAGTTAAGTAAAACCCTAAAAAAACTATCCCAAGAAAGCCTTCAGCTAAATAAATCATGTCATAAGGAAATGGATATAAAGTGCTATCACCCATTGTAAACAAAGCACTTACGCTGATGATTATTGAATTGTATATACTCCTTGTATGTAATGTAAAAATTCCTGAACATAAAAATAATATAATTAGCAAATTAATTATAGGTCTCAGCGGTTTTACACCGTAACCTGTTAGCATTTCATTAAGCTTATTTAGAAAATAGTTTATTAGGCCAGTACTATTGTAACAAGTTCTGGCTTTTCTTGACATGTAAAAGTACTTTCGTCCTTTATCATATATGCCTCCTGCCTTATATGCCTCACTGATGGATGTAAAGAAATCGCCGAATTGTTTAACATCAAATTTGATTTGTACCCTGCCATTTGGTAACAGTTCTGGATCAGCAACTATACAATTTGAATCAAATCTACAATCATCAAACAAGCAATCGGATGAAAAATAATGCTTAAAGCTAGAATCTTTTATATCACAGTTTCTCAAAGACGTGTATTCAATGAAATCACAGTGTTCGAATTTACACTTTTCAATTGAACAACCTAACCAAGTTGTAAAATGAAAAGTACAGTTTATAAATTTGCAACCATACAGTCTGGCAAAATTGAATGTTGATCGAAAGTAACAATTAATGAAGGTACTGTTATAAAACTGTCCGTATGAAAAATCTATTGTCTCAAAATTATCTTCGTCTGGGAATGTGATATTCTCACCTTGGAATAATATTCCTCTTAAATCCCACATGTCTCTGAGAAAACCTTTTAATTTACCACGTTCAAAATCCCACTGGAGAAAGTCCTCACCAGCCCCTTTTCTGATTAAATCTATAATATAATCGTGCAATTCACTATTTTTCTGCCACCTATCCTGGGCTTCCTGAGCCTCTATATAATCATAGAGAGTAAGTTGATAAATTGGAACATACATTTGCTCATTCCTCCTGAAATTATAAGTTCTATTGCGCTGAATAACCAATTCTTTTATAGCAACAAGGCTTCCCACTTAAAAATCTGCGCATGGACGCGCGGTCTCTTGCGTATGGTTTCGTATAACGTTCCGGCTTCCCGATGCCCCTAAGCCGGACCCTTAGAGCCCTTCTTCTTTGGCGGTACTTGCACCCGGCGAAGGGGTGTGGCGCGCACACTTCAGCCTTGCCCTTAATCTTACCCACGATGAGCCTACTTTTCGCGCCGAATGGGAAGGCATTGTTAAGTGGAGTTGGTCGCCCCCATACTCAGAAGTCGCCATGGAGGGCGACTCCTCAAATTCAAAATAAACAATTCGAAATGAATTAGGAAGATCAGCATGTCTGGATCTTCAAACATCATATTATGCTCATTTTGTTCATCCCAAACAGAGTAGAAACGAAATACGAATATTATTCGATGTTGACATCTGGCTCGAAATCTGTCCACAGGTTGGGAAACACTTCTCTGATAGGGGTGATAGAGCTGTAATCTGTTATAGGGTTGTTGGCAAGCGAAAACTCCTTTAGGTCTAATTTTGCAAGCGGGCTGACATCTGTGATTAGGTTGTCAGATATAAACACACTCCACAGTTTGGGTAATTCTCCAAGGACTGCGATGTCTTTAATCCCGGCATTGCGTGCTTCGAATACTTCCAGCTTTTTCATATCTGCCATGAAATCAATATTTTCATAACCATAATGCCCTTGGTCGGGTGCATAACTCCAGCTAAATCCAAGGGTAACCATATTGGTGAGGCTTTTAAGAGGAGACAAATCTTTTGCTCTAACGCCGTTGAAAGTCAATGTGGAGAGCTGCGTCAAGGTCGACAATGGAGAGAAATCCTGTATGTCATTCAAATCCAAATGCAGTTCCGTTAAATTTGTAAAATACTTCAGATCACTAATGTCCTTAATCCCGCCGTTTTTGGCGTTCATTGTATCCCAATCCTTATTGCTGAGATCAAGTACAGTAACCATCTCGGCATCACTGACCGTGATATCGCCGGTCGATTTGTTCATTGCCGCACGTATACCTTCTTCAAGATACAGATCTGTAAAATTGATAATTACAGGTTCATCAATTTGAGAGGAATCAGAGGATTGCGGCTTCCCAGTGCAGGCGGAGAGTTGCAATAATAAAACAAAGGTCAACAACACGGTAATTAGTTTCTTCATTATTTTTCCCCTTTCATTTGTTTTGATTTTGGCAAGCGAAACTCTTAGATCGCAAGTAATTATTTGAAATTACTTTCTTCGTTAAATATAAATAACTGGAACTTTAAATCAAAAAAACCTTCAAACCTATTTACACAGCCCGCGTCATGGACGGCGCGGTCTTTGCGACCAATTTCACCTAACGGCCACGCATTGCCGACGTTCCCCGGCCTTAAGGCGATGGCCGGGCCTTACGTTTTGCTTGCCAAATCTTAGACCCGGGCAAGCCGGGTCATGCCTGACTTAGGCCGGGGGATGTGCGCGGCACGCTCCAGCCCCGCCCAATGCCCTAGCCCCCGCTGACCTTGCTATTCCGCGCCCTGCGGCAATGCAATGTTATCCGAAGTTGGTCGCCCCGAACTTCAGCGTCGCCATGGACGGCGACTCCTTAGACATAGTATTAAACAATGGAGTAATCAAACATTACTTATCTGGTTTGATGAAAGTAGATATTTCGTTAGAATTGTAAGTATCTCGGTCACGGAATTTACAATGACATATTGTTTTATTAAAAGAATAGGTTTGACTTTAATCCGATCGGGAGGCAAATCCAGCCTTACAGTATCAATCGAATAAAAAATATTTCCAATGCGGTTTCGGTAAATCAAATTCGGCAAAATATCCTCTGTATCTTTCAAATTCTTCAGGTGGAAGAGTAAAAATAAAACTTGGGTGGCTTCTAATAATGTGTTCATCAAACTTATTGTACATGACAATTTCCCGCGCAGAGAAATCAGAGGAAAACTGTTCAAAGAATAGGTTATAAGCCTCACCGTTTGGTTCATAATAGTATCTTTCTATACCCATTACATTGGGAGAATAGTCTTTCCATAATCCTTGCAGTGAAACAGGGTATTGCCCGGTTTTTGAGTAGTATTCCTCTAGATCCTGTATCAATGGAGCACTCTGCTCGATAGCATAGTTCGTGCTGTAATTTATTGCAGGGGATATAAGAGTTACACGGAATATAACAACAACTATTGGAATGATTATCATATACAACGGGATAAAACTTTGTCTATGTGTATCCGAATTTTTCATTTGCTTTATCCGGGGGATAATTAGTGAATTTGTATAGCAAACAAAAATTATAGGTAGAAAAACGCCCAACATTAAAGAGCCTCGAAAATTGCCAATACCACCAATAGCTGCTAATGAACAAACAATAACTATTAAACTTAGCACAATCTGACCCGTAATAGCAAAGCTTACGCATTTTCTTGAGCCGTTTTTACCTTTTTTTCTCTGTACCCTTTCATATATAAACCATAAGATACCAACAGGGACAAGCAACAGAGAAATAAAGCTTGCAATCTGAATAATACTAGAAATCATTACAGCCAAATGGTCATATCCACCTGGAAAGTAAGGAAGAAATATAAAAAGGATGGCTAGTATGCAAACAAAAATTATGCAAACAAAGTGTTGTACCATATGTTTAAATCTCCTATCATTTTATATTCTCTTCAGCAACAATAATCAACTTTTCTGCAATAATTTAAGCCGTATAGTAATAAATTATGCCTAATACCCACTTTCACAATCCGCGTCAGGACGGCGCGGTCCTTGCGACCGATTTCGTATAACGGGTTCGCACTCACGACGCCCCTGAACCGAACCTGCATAGCCCCACCCCTTGGCGGAGCTCCGCTCCCGGTGAAGGGGTGTGGTTGCTACTTAATTCAAACTATAGTTTAGCAAATCCTCTGCAACCCAAGGCACGCATGCTTCTTGCCCCGTCACGCCGTGCCGCAGCGTGAGCGCATTGTTAGGCGATGCAAATGAATTTACAACTATACTATTCTTTTATATTAATCCATCCGGATTCTGACCTAATTTTATCTAAGAAAACTTCTTTTCTATCATTTACATTCTCCATTCTTGACATAAATAACAGTAAGTCTATCGTTCTCACTATCAGAACATTTAAGTTTCTTGCATGTTTAATTTGCTCATCCGGAACATCAGATTCAATTTTCCCTTTTAAACCTGATATTCCCATCTCATTATTAATAATCAAAATACTTGGAATAGAGCTAGGTAAATCATTCCTTTCTCTGTGTGAGTCAGCCTGATTTATATGTTCTCTTTTTATTCCCTTCTTTGTTCCTTTTACTTCAACGACTGCGAGAACTTCACCCTCTTCATTTACTATTTTAAAATCCTCTCGCCCCTCATCAATTGGATCTATATGAAATTCAAAAAAGTCCTGCATTATTTCAATAACTATCTTTTTTAATACATTTCCAGATGTAGTTAAAATAGCTTTGTAATTAATCCAACGGATTAAATCATTCTCTAAAGTGTTCTGTCTTTCAGTTATTTCAATAATCTCTTTCCTTATACTTTTCTCTACTTTAAATTGAAACTCTTCCAGCCATTTTGGTATATATATTGTATTTTTCTGTATATAGTCATATAATGCGCGCCCTAATAATGATACGATATTCTCTGTCGTCTCATAATCATTACGTGGTGAATGAAAAGGCACAAAAAACACTTGATTATCAATCTCGATTCCAACTGGATTACCATTTGCTTCAGCTAATATGTTTATTTCCTTATCATTAAATGAATAACTCCGAAATAAAGTTTTAGCTACACCATATTGCTTAATGTAAGAAAAAAACTCGTTATATTTAGCCTTAGTATCTGAATTAGGAGTCATACTACTGCGTTGAATCCGATATCTGTTTAATATTCTCTTGCATAGATCTGTATCTCTTATATCTTGACTTGATAATCCTTGCGGAACTTGGTCAATAATCTCTCCCACAAGGAAGCAAATCCATTTTCCCTCATTGATTAAATTTAGTACTTGTCTTTCTTTTTCTAAAAGCAAATCTCCCTGAGAACTTATATCTGTATAGATCTCTCCCCATTCATTTGGAGCACGTTCTATCTTTTCAAAAACTCCCTGTGGAATAATTAATCCATCTACTTCATCAAGGTTTCTCTTGTCATCAAAACCAACAAATTCAATTGTACCCAATCCATCCACATCAATAAACTCGTCTCTAGGAATCTTAAAACCTGCTTCTAAAAATCCATAGGCATAAATTTTCAATTCACTATTTGATTTTTCCATCTTTTCCACCTCTATTCATTTGTTTCGCCTAACGGGTTCGCACTCACGACACCTCTGAACCGGACCCGCACAGCCTGTCCCCTTGGCGGAGCTCCGCTCTCGGTGAAGGGGTGTGGTTGCTGCTCCTCCTCCAGAGCAATGGCATCTGCAACCCAAGGCACGCTTGCTCCTTGCCCCTGCCCGTCGTGCCGCAGCGTGAGGGCATTGTTAGGCGATGGATCATGCCCCACGTAGCATTACTTAAAATCTATTATTAGTCCACATAATACCTTCAGCTCAAACACTTTAGTTATTAAGTATATACCAACTACCATCCAGCATTAACTCTCTTGTCATCAATGATGGTATAGTATACTCCTTAATCTCTGTAGCAATAATGTTTGCTCCCGTATTAAATCTACCATTTAACCAAAACGCATAAATCTGCGGGAAATACAAAAATGCGTTTTCTGCTTTTTCAAGCTCCTTTAGACTTATTTCTGTTCTGTAGTTTGCATCATGAACAATTCTATGCCTTTCTTGAAACATCAACTCTACATAATCAAACCATTTAGGAAATGAATGGTTTAAGGAAAACTTATAAATTTCTTCGTTTTTAGTGAAAGGAATTATAACTCCCCCTATAGTCTGAAATATATCTTTCTCGTTTAGAACCAAATTGAATGCTTCTTTAATGTCATTTATACTTTGAAAATTGTAGAGCTTACTAAAGTAGTCTGCCACCGTTCCCGATTCTTGAATTTTACTACTCATTGCAATGTCAACGCTCTCTAATAATTTATCTCTAACTTCATTATCAGTATTAATAATGAAAACAAAAATGTCTCTAAAGAAAGTTTCCCAACAGCTTATGATTGATATAATGCTATATGAAACTGAAGAATTATATATATCCCGATTATTATTAAAGCTTTCAGTGATTTTTCTTACATGCTCTCTAAATGTCATTTCTCTATAAATGTTTATAATAAAACTCAAGTAATATTTATCAATAGCTCTATCCCTTGAATCTTTTAACTGTTGCATTTGTATAATTAGAGCCTCAGTAAGATTTTTCTTTCTGTTCTTACTCAATCCTAACCACTCCATTCAGGTAATATAATTCAGCACATTGTTTTATTATTCCAAGTTAAGGGTTATACAACATTTCGCATGATATGTCGCCTAACGGTTCCGCACTCACGACACCGCTGAACCGGACCTCAAAGTCATTCTCCCTGGCGGTGGTCACACCCGGTGAAGGGGTGTGGTTGCCCTGACCTTACTCCAGAGCAAATGCGTCCGGCAACCCAAGGCACGCACGCTCCTTGCTCTTTCCCTTCGTGCCGCAGCGTGAGGGCATTGTTAGCTGATGGATAATGCCCCTCGAAGCCTCGCTCAATAACCTTTGTATACCACTGCCGGTACCCGGGACCTGACATGAGTCGCTTCTGTAAACATTGTCTCCCTTGGGTTTATATATCTCACAAACTCCGCATAGGAGTTTGCACCACTATTTATATGACACAATATGTGTTTTCATATTTAAAGTATATTGTCCTTTGAAATATTCGCCATCTTCCTTACTCCAACGAAAATCTACAATTACCGTTTCTGCATTCTCCCATCCAGTTATACTGAAATATTGGTCAGGTCGATCTTCTTGCGGCTTCACACTTTCACTGTAGTGAGGAGCAATATTAACCAGTGTGGGCATTGATATTAATTTTTTATCCTTTGTATCAAAAACAACACTTTCTCCATAAATCCGTGCTTCGTAATAAATTCCTACATAGCGACCATCAGGTGACCATGTAAAATCTACGGTATAATATCCAGGCTCCATTTTCCAAAGGACTTCATCATTATCTGTGTCCAACACGCGAATACCCTCATAGGGATAAAGTCCCCCTGCTGTAATAGTAGTAATTGTGCCATATGCTTCAGCAAGATACTTACCAGTAGGAGAAAGAGAAGTCTTGGTTTCGTTTTTAGGGGTTGTATCTTGTATTACATTTTCTACATTTGGTTGACTTTCTTTTTCAACACATGCTACGCACAGAATAGCAACAGCGATAATTATTAGAAGCACTTTTTTCATAACTTAACCTCATAAAATATAAATAATCCTCATCACATATAATTCTACCTATACGCAATATAAGAATAGTAATTTTACATGAATCAATCTGCATTATCTGTCAGCTAACGGTTCCGCACTCACGACACCACTGAACCGGACCTCTGAGCCCTTCCCCCTGGCGGAGCTCCGCTCCCGGTGAAGGGGTGTGGTTGCTGCTTAAGAAATTCTATAGTTTGTCAATCCTTCGCAACCCAAGGCACGCATACTACTTGTCCCAGCCCTACGTGCCGCAGCGTGAGGGCATTGTTATGTGAAGTCATGCGCCCCTCGAAGCCCTTCTGTAATAATATCAGGCTACATATTTTCTCTATGAAAAAATTGGTTCACAATTTCTTAATGCTTTACAATAACAATCTTAACATTATCATTGTTTTCTATATCCCTACAGAACTCTGTTTCATCTCTGATTATCCCAATATCGTATACAACGAATAATAAATTTTCATATTCTTTTTTATATGCCGTTATATCTGCATTGATTTCTTCAATTATCTTGGATTTTTTCGAAGCTTCTTTGATCAATTTTACTTCAATACACATTCTTAGTTTTGGTAAAATAAAATCAGGAATGTATTCTCTTCCAGAGTAATTGAATTTTCCAGTTTCCCTATCATAATCTATTCCTTTGCCAAAACCTTTACCAACAAATAGAGTCTCAATTCCATTTTGCACTTCTTTTTCTTTTGATGGAATTTCAAAAATAGCACTTCGCAATTTTGTCTTTATAAAGTTTTCTATATTGTCAACTTCCTCACCAATAAAATCAATGTTGCTTTCTAAAGTTGTAATCAACAATCGGGTACTAAGCAAAACAGACTCAAGTATACTTTTTGAAGCAGGCCAAAGCGTATCAGCCCAAGATTTCATTTCGTCCGTGTTCATTTTATAGAAACTACCAAATTTCATAACCTTCTGTGCCCGGTCTGCAATGTCGTTATACACTAGTGCCATACTTTTAAATGATGAATATCTTGCATGTTCAGGAGTATTGTCATTCAATATTTCAAATATCGTTTTCTCTAGCCCTTTTGCTTGAGATATTAATGTTTTTATTTCTTTAATTTCATTAATAGATAAATCACTCATAATTACTACTCCTTATACTTATTATAGGTTGTCCCATTTATGCATAAACAGGTACGCATCCTTTAATTCTTAACAAATCAACACTCTGCGCATGATTTCATATAACTACTGCAACTACGTATGTCGTCAATACATCCAAAGCTAGGTGTGTTTACGAATATATTTCGTCAATATGTTTATATGTCTGTTTTAGGTTTTCCCCAGCATAATCTTATCCAATGGGCTTAGTATGTTCTTGATACTCTTCTCAGTTACATGGGTATATATCTCTGTTGTCTTACTGCTTTGGTGTCCCAGCAGTTCCTGGATATACCTCAAATCAACTCCACCCTCTAAGAGATGAGTTGCAAAGGAATGTCTCAATGTATGTACAGATACCTTCTTTTGAATGCCGGCTTTATCTTTAGTTTTTTCAAATATCTTCTGGACTGTTCTCTCGGTTATATGCCTGCTCGGATCAGCTCCTTGAAACAGCCACTTTTCAGGCCTGCACTTTTTTACATACTCTCTTAATACCTCCAAGGCGGTTTGAGAAAGTACTGTATATCTATCCTTTCTGCCTTTACCCTGCACTATATGAACAAGCATCCTGGTGCTATCTATATCTATAATTCTAAGTCTGACTACTTCTCCGACCCTTAGCCCTGCTGAATAGATAAGGTATAATAGAGCCTTATGCTTAATATTGCTTACATTATTCAATATTCTCAAAACATCCTTCTGGCTCAAGACTTCCGGAAGCTTTTTCTCACTCTTTGGCCTAATTACTCTTATAGCTAATTCATTTCTTTTGAATACATTATTATAGAGGAATTTTATTGAATTTGCTGCTTGATTTACATAAGAGTGGGAGGTCTGTTGTTCTTCCAGCAGGTATAGCATATATTTGTTGATATCTTCATCACCTATCAAATCGGCATTCTTGCCGCAACACTCGAGAAACAACCTTGCATGACTCATATATGACTTAATGGTTTTTTGACTGTATCCCCTAAGATTGAGTACTTCTTTCATCTTTCTTAGAAACTTGTCATTGGAGCTGTTCTCATCATACATTCCGGCTTTTTCACTGTCTGAAATACCTTTCGCAATAACCAGTTCTTCTTTTGTAAACAGCTCCTGTAATTTATTAATGGACTCCTCACAATCCGGTATCAGCCATTTCTTGTTGTCCTTATCCCATCTGCGCCCTGGTATTCCTTTGACTTTAGCAATATATTCCTCATTATATGGAAACACAAGCTCCAGCACTCCCGGCTTTCCCTTTCTCACACAAATTGACAAAAGAATCCCCTCTTTTGCATCAGATTTGCTGCCAACATTTACCTATTATATTCTATTATACGATATATGCTTTCTAAATCAAATACACTATCATATAAAATCCGACACCGTTTATACGCCGGATTTTGATACTCTTAAATTCATCCCCATTGTATAGTAGAGTAGTACTTTCGTGAACAAAAAAAAGACATTTTGTTTATCAGAATGAAAAACAAAATATCTTATTTACTTGAATCATCTGCTTTAACAAACAGCCGAAGGTGTTTATCCTCTCTCTGTATCTTACTTTTTCCTTTTTAATGCTTCAATTTCTTCTTCTACTTCCTCTGCACCTTCCGCATAGAACTTTTCCTCTTCGGGATCCAGCTCGTAGAGCAGCCTGAGGAATTCTCCCGCGTGAACGCGTTCTTCATCAGCAATATCCTTTAACACTTCAATTGCAAGGGTATTGTCTGTTGATTCGGCTAACTGCATATAAAGCTGCACTGCTTCATATTCTGCTGCAATCATAAACCTTATCGCTCTGATCAACTCCTGTTCAGTCAGCTTACGATCCTTGGCAAGTCCGGAAAATGAATTACCGAAATCAGGCATATAATTTCCCTCCTATATCATTACTTGGATTATTCTTATTATATCACTGCAAATCCCTAAAATGAATATTTCATATTGGAAAGCTTAAATATCCCCCAATACCTCTATTTCGTCGCCCGGCTTTATTATTCCGCTCTTCAGGACCTTTGTAAATATCCCTTCCGTCGGCATTATACAGCTGCCGATCTTATTGAATATTTCACACTTCACATGGCATTCCTTGCCTATCTGCGTTACCTCCTGCTCCGTTTCGCCTATTTTAAGCCTGGTACCTACCGGGAGCTTCCAGAGCTCAAGGCCTTCTGTGGTCAGGTTTTCTGCAAACTTACCCGTACAAAGCCCCTCAATACCCAAAGCCTTCATTTTATTTATGCTTTCTATACCCAGCAGGCTCACCTGCCTGTGCCAGTTTCCCGCATGGGCATCCCCCACAAGGCCGTGGTCAACCTTGAATTCTCCCTGCTCAATGGGCTTTTTAAATACCCCTTTTTTTTCGCTTATATTTACTGCTAATACCTTACCTTTCATAATATATCCCCCTTTTCTTTATCCGCCTATTGTGTACATATCACGATCAATGGGCTTGTTATAAAGATCATTCAGTGTGTGGTGTCCGGGCTTTGCTTGTACAGCTTCCACAACAGCCTCCCTCAATGCCGTCTGCTTATCGTCAGCCTTTAGATTCCGGAGGATCCCTCTTACATCTATCTCCAGATTGGAATGCAAGCATGGCTTCAGTTTTCCGTCTGCAGTAAGCCTCAGCCTGTTGCAATTGTCACAGAATTTGTGGCTTATGGGATTAATAAGCCCTACTCTTCCCTTTGCGCCGGGCAGCCGGTAATACATCGCAGGACTGCTTTTATCGGTTGCTTCCACCGGTTCCAGCTCCTTATATCTTTCCAGCACCACTAGATTGGAAATGTAATGCTCCGATGCAAAGCCGGCGGCATGCCCTAAAGGCATTAGCTCAATAAATCGGACATCAATGTCATAATTTTGTGTAAGCTTTATGAAATCCCCGATTTCATCATCATTGAAGCCTTTTGTAAGCACTGTATTGATTTTAATGGGTTCCAGGCCAACCTCCAATGCCTCGCGGAAACCCTCCAGGACATCTTTGAGTTTCCCTCCCCTGGTCAAATATTCATACTTTTTATCATCCATGGTATCCAGGCTTATATTTATTCTTTTGAGTCCTGCTTTTTTTAAATCGCGGGCATATCTCCTAAGAAGGCTTCCATTTGTGGTAAGCGCCAAATCCTTTATACTTTCAAGAGCTGCAATCCTCTCAATAAGCCCCGTAAGTCCCTTCCTTACAAGGGGCTCTCCTCCTGTAATCCTTATTTTATTTGTACCCAGATCTGCACATACCTTTACTACCTCAAATATTTCCTCAAGAGCCAGTATATCCATATGCTCCTTCTTCTCTATGCCCTCCTCAGGCATGCAGTAGCGGCATCTGAGATTGCACCTGTCTGTGACTGATATTCGCAAATAATTTATATTTCGCCCTAATTCATCCTTCATTTGTAACCTCCACCCTTTACAACCGAAACTTCAAAAATACAACATATAATACATCTGTTCCATCTCAATATATCATTGTTCAAATTTAAATGTGGATTATTTCTCCAATCCCTTCGGCTCCATAGCCGCCCAGATTCAGAAGCGTATCCTTGAACTCCTCTGATTTGATTATATCAATAAACTGCTTGAACATTTCCAATTCCAGATACTCCGACCGTATGGCAAAATCATACTCTTCATCTCCGATGGGAATGAAGTCCAGATCCATTGCATTGGCAGCAGACAGCACACCTACCCCCACATCTGCCGACCCTGAGCTTACAGCCGCTGCAACCGCCATATGTGTGGTCATTTCCCGCTCATAACCGGATATTGAGGCCGCATCTATTCCTTCTCTTTTCAGAATATAGTCAACAAGTATCCTTGTGCCTGCTCCCTTCTGCCGGTTGACAAACTGCACATCTTCCCTGATGAAATCCTTAAAGCCTGATATATTCTTCGGATTTCCTTTTCTGACCATCATTCCCTGTACTCTCTTGACTCCTTTAACCAGGGCAATTTTTGAGTCCGGAAGAAGCTTCCTTATATAGCTTTCATTGTATATCCCTGATTCTTCATCCAGAAGATGTATGGGAGCCATATGGGCTTCACCCCTTCGAAGGGCTATCAGCCCTCCCATGCTTCCTACATGGGCTGAGGAAAGGCTATATCTTGAGTCCTTCCTGTGCATAAGGCTGCCTATCATATCCATTATTAAATCATGGCTGCCTATGGATACGATAGTGTTCTTTATATCATCAATGCTCTTGATAAGCTCAACCTGTACTTTTTCCCCTGCTTCAATGCCTTCACTGTTTTGAGGTATTGTCAGTATTCCGTCAGCCCTGACAAGTGACATGGTAGCTCCGGCACCCCTGTTCAGAGGTGTGGCTATTAATTTGCCCTCAACCATCCCAAGCTTTATTCTTACATATTCAGTATGCTTCAGGGATGATACGATCCTTCTTGATAATACCGCATCAGCCTTTGATTTTGGCTGCACTCCCTGCTTGAGGAACCTTCGGATAAGGGGTTTTGCAAAGGTTTCAAACACAAAATATGCAGAAACCGGATAGCCCGGAATACCCAAAACCGGCTTCCCCCCGATTATTCCAAGTATTGCAGGTTTCCCCGGCCTGGCTGCAATTCCGTGAACCAGCACTTCTCCCAGTTCAGCTACGAGTTTAACGGTAAAATCCTCACTTCCGGCTGAAGAACCTGCATTAATCAGGACTATGTCGTTTTCCTCCACTGCTTTTGCTATTGTGGTTTTCAGCAGTTCATAATCATCCGGCACAGGCTTGTATCTTACAGGCTCACCGCCATATTCCCTCACCATGCCCTCGAACATCCTGGAGTTGGATTCAATAATCTTGCCAAGTACAAGGGGTTCATCGGGTTCTATTATTTCAGTTCCTGTCGGTATTATTCCTACTCTTGGCTTCTTCAGTACCTCAAGCTCCGTAATGCCTCCCGAAAGCATTGCAGCGATATCTACCGGCCTTATTTCATGGTTGGCCGGAATTATCATTTCATTTGCTACGATATCTTCCCCGATTGGCCTTACATCCTGCCATGGAGCGGCAGGCTTTATTATCTCCACAGTCTCGCTGTCGATTTCAATAACGTCTTCTATCATTATTACCGCATCATAAGGATCTGTAATAGGATCCCCGGTGTCTACGTAAATAAAGTCCTTCCCCTTTGTAAGCCTTATCGGATTTGCCTCGGAGGCTCCATAGGTGGATTTTGCCCTTACCGCAATTCCATCCATTGCAGAGGCATTGAAATTTGGAGAAGATACCCTGGCAAACACTGAATTTACAGACACCCTGCCCTGCGAAGCAAGGACAGACACCTTCTCTGCAGCTGCATTCTTCGGATATGCTTCCGTACGATCCATCAAAAGCTTTTGGGCTTCACTGACATCCATATTCGAAATGTATATGTTTCTCTCGTACTTGTTCACCTTTGTCCGCTCCTTTCGTATTGTTTATCTGAAAAGCTCCACCCTCACGGTTTCACCTCTTTTTATTCCTTCCTCCTTTAAAGGTATCCTAATCACGCCCCGGGCTTTTGAAAGCTGGGAAATTGCCGAGGATTTTGCATGTATCGGCTTTGCAGTGAATCCTTTTTCATCCTCAATCAGCTCAACCATCTGATAGGTCTCTTTACCCGGTGAAGAATGGATATTTGCACCGCAAACTGCGGTAATAAAATAGCTTTCCTTTGTTTTTCCAAGCATTCTGTCAATAAGATGCTCGACAAATACCTTGAATATAATTACTGCAGAAACCGGATGTCCCGGCAGTCCAAAAACCGCCGCATTTCTTACCCTTCCGATAATAGTAGGCTTCCCGGGCTTCACAGCAACTCCGTGTACAAATACTCCGGGTTCTCCAAAGGAATCTATTACCTTCTCGGTATTGTCCTTTAACCCTACCGAGCTTCCCCCCGATATTACTACAATATCACAGTGTCTTGATGCCTCATCAATGGTATCCCTTATAAGATCATAGTCATCTTTCACTACAATGCTCCCGGTTACCTGTCCTCCCAATTCCTGCACCATAGCAGATAGGGTATAAGTATTTATATCCCTTACCTGGCCCTTTTCTACCGGCCCAAAGGGGTCAACTATTTCATCTCCGGTGGATATAATAGACACTCTTGGCCTCTTGCTTACCCTGACACGGCATATCCCTGCCGCACACAGCACCCCAACGTCCCGGGACCCTATCACTCTGCCTTTGGGAAGTATCCTATCCCCCCTTCGAACATCATCTCCGATAAAAATGATATTCTCCCCCGGAGCCACAGGGCTTTGAACTGCAAGCATGCTTTCATCAATAAGCTCAGCATGTTCAATCATCAGCATACCGTCAGCCCCTTCAGGTATCATGCCTCCGGTAGGTACATATACACAATTCCCGTTACTCACCTTAAGTGCAGCTGTTTCCCCCATATCTACCTTCCCAATCATATTAAGAAAAGCAGGAAGGCTCTCGCCGGCCCCGAAGGTATCCTTTGATACCACTGCATAACCGTCAACAGTAGACCTGTTGAAGTCAGGAATATCATATGATGAAAAAACATCCTCAAAGGCTACTCTGCCCATAGCCTCTGTTATTTCCACTTCTTCATATCCAACTGAAATATCTCCAAAATAGTCTTCCATCTTCTGCTTAACTTCATTCACGGTGTCAACTTCTAAGAGCTTCACGCACAGTCATCCCCTTCGGTATTAGTTCCTCGAATATTATCTTAACACAGTAGATTGATAAAATACAGTGCTCATAAAGAATGATATGAACAGCAAAAAAGCCAGCCATGTATATAATAGGACTATAATACATGGCTGTTTTAATATTGGTGGTTTATTAGCTCTTTAATATCGGTTCAGATGCTTCAGATTATTTTGCATCAGGTACAAAAAGCTGCTTCCCGTTTTTTGTATACTCCCCGATCATCTTCTGACCCTCGTCAGAAGTAAGGAATTGTATAAAGCTCATCGCTGCATTATAGTGGATATTCGGGTACTTCTGCGGGTTAACCGCTATTACGCCGTAAGGATTGAAAAGCACAGGGTCTCCCTGTAACACTATCTTCAGATTTACCTTATCCTCAAAAGCATACCAGGTGCCGCTGTCGACCAATGTATAGCCTCCCATCTCACTTGCCATCATAAGTGTATTCCCCATGCCCTGGCCTGCTTCCTTATACCAGCTCTGTCCGACAGGATCGATATTATATTTTTTCCAGATCTCAAGTTCTTTTTTGTGTGTGCCTGACTGGTCACCTCTTGATACAAATGTGGCCTTGTCATCAGCTATTTTTTTCATTGCCGTTCCGGCATCTTTAATTGCTGAAATCCCCGACGGGTCGTTCTTCGGGCCTACAACAAAGAAAAAGTTGTACATTACGTCTTTTCTGTTCACACCGTAACCCTCATTTACAAACTTATCTTCAGATGCCCTTGAATGTACGAGTACTACGTCGGCATTGCCCTGCTTGCCCATCTCTATTGCTTCACCGGTACCTACCGAAACAACCTTCGTAGTTACTCCATACTTATTGTCAAAGAATGGGACGAGAACATCCAACAATCCTGTATCCCTGGTGCTTGTTGTAGTCGCCAGAACCATCGTTGCTTCCGGCTTGCCTATTGCTGCCTCAGGTGCGGCAGCAGGGGCAGCAGCCTCCGGTACGGGTGCAGGTGCAGGTGCTGATGTTATTTTTGAAAGATACATTCCATGCACATAACCGGTACTGCCGTTTGCCAGGCTTACCTTGTACCATTCATTTGATTTCTCAATAATATTCACTGTTGTATTTCTTGCAAGTACTGATGCTACTTTATTCTGCATTCCCGGGCCGGTTCTGAAATTAAGCCATGAGGCGGTTGTAACTGCCTTATCTCCGGGGTTTAATACGTCAGCTGCTTCTGCATTGACAAAAGCAATGCTTGACATCATGGTCATAACGAGGATCAAGAATAGAACCATAATTCTTTGTTTGGGATTTCTTCTGTTGCTCATAATGCTACCTCCTAATAAATCATTTTTCCTTCGATAAAATCCAGTGTCCTTGTATCCTGGGGACTGCCGAATATTTGAGCAGAGCTGCCGCTCTCGATGACATTGCCATTCAGCAGGAAAACCGAATTGTCAGATAGCCTTTTTGCCTGGAACATGTTGTGAGTAACTACTATTATTGATGTCCCGTATTCTGTCCTGGCGTGTAATATAAGTTTTTCCATCATCGCTACATTTGCCGGATCAAGGTTGGCTGTAGGCTCATCCAATAAAAGCACTTCAGGCCTGTGTATGATTGCTCTTGCCAATGAAAGCCTTTGGGCTTCTCCTCCTGAAAGTGTCACTGCCCGCTGCCTGAGCTTGTCCTCCATACCGATAAATCTTGAGAGCTCAATAACTCTGTTTCTTATCTCCTGCTTGGAAAATCCCCGGAGCTTCAGGCTGTATGCCATATTACCGTACACCGACATGTTAAATACCGTCGGCTTCTGGAAAACCATTGACATCTTTCTTCTTGCTTCAATGTCAGGTTCACCGTTAATCTTCTTTCCGTTAAAGAAAATTTCTCCGCTTGAGGCTTTTTCCAAACCGTTTAATATGTATAAGAGTGTGCTCTTCCCTGCTCCGCTTGGGCCTATTATTCCCGTTATGCTGCCTTTCTCCATGTACAGTTCTTCTATGTCAAGGACTTTCCTGCCATTATACTCTTTTGTAAGCGCCTTAATGCTGAATATCATATTCATCTGTCAGATGCCCCCCTTGTGCCTCTTAGTATATCCAGTGCACTATTTATCAGGAGGGATATTATTATGAGGATTATTCCAAGTGCAAGGGCCATTTGAAATTCCCCCATGCCCTTATGAAGCGCAATAGATGTTGTCATCACTCTGGTCTGAAACCTTATATTACCGCCTACCATCATTACGGCACCTACTTCTGCCGTAAGGCGTCCAAATCCGGTAATTACCGCGGCACCTATAGCATACCTCGCTTCTTTTATAACAAGCCACATCAGCTGCAGACCGTTAGCTCCCAAGCTTACCGAAGTTTTTTTAATCAGAGGGTCTACTCCCTGAACCGCTACAATAGTAAGGCCTGTCACTATCGGCGTCGCCAGAAGCACTTGGGCAATTATCATGGCAGTAGGAGTAAAAAGCAGCCTTAAAGGTCCAAGTAAACCTATTTGATTGGAAAGGAGTATATACACAAGAAGTCCCACTACTACAGGAGGCATTCCCATAAAAGTATTAGTCACATTAATCAATGCTGTTCTTCCCCAAAATTTGTTGAGTCCGATTACAGTTCCCAGAGGTATACCTATAAATGTACTGATTAGCGTTGCGATTACGGATACCTTAAGTGACAGCAGTATTATTCCATATAACTCAGGATCAAGAGACAGCATCAGGGATAATGCTTTGTTAAAGGCTTCGGCGAAGTATTCCATTAAATCTCTCCTTAATGCATTAAATATGGGTTTTAATTCTTGCAATAAAAAAAACAATCCGAGAAAGGATTGTTTTCAGCAGAATTTAACAAAACATTTTCCTTTCCTAACACGGGAGGCCCGGGGATTTCTCCCTGAACCCTTATGGGACTTGCCCATCGGTCATCGCTTCATGGATACCTTTAGAAGGGATGACTCGGAAAACTTATATATTTATATTCAATTATATACTATCATGATTGCTTTTGCAATTCTTATGCTTTAGCATCCTTTGCTGCGGCAGCTGCTGCCGGAGCCTTCATGTATGCTACATGGTAGAATAACGGAACAATAAGTGCTCCACCAATGAGATTGCCTATAGTAACAGGTATCAAATTATTAATCCAAATCTGTCCCCAGGTAACTGGTGCGCCCAAGAACATTCCAAGAGGAATAAAGTACATGTTTGCAACACTATGCTCATATCCGCAGAGTACAAAAAGCATAATCGGGAACCAGCAAGCGAATATCTTCGATATTACGTCTTTTGCTCCTGTGGCCATCCATACTGCAAGTACAACCATTATATTGCAGAGTATTCCTCTTAATACTGCAGCACCAAAAGGTATGGCAACCTTATTAGATGCAATTTTGATAGCAGATTCTGCAATAGGAGTTCCTGCAGCCATCAATCCTGAATTTGCAACAATAGCCGCAAGCAGGATCGAACCAATAAAGTTTGCTGTATAAACAAAGAACCAGTTCCTAAGAATATCCGATACCTTGTAACGGCAGTTCAGACATCCTAAAGTCATCAGGTTATTACCTGTAAAGAGCTCTGCACCACAGATAACCACCAGCATAAGTCCTACAGGGAATGCTCCGGCAAATGCAAACTTCTGCAAACCCGTATCAATCTTTGCCAGTGTCTGCCCGATGGTGATTGCTCCCTGTGCTCCAAAGCCGATGAACACACCTGCAAAGATACCCAACACCAGCATCTGCGGAATTGTAAGTTTTGCTTTCGCAGCACCGGCATCGCAGGTCGCCATTGCAATTTCTTTTGGAGTCAACATCCTTTTCTCCATTCTAAAAGACCCTCCATTCTAAACTTTGTTAAATAGTATATATAAGTTGAGTACTTTTTTAACAATTTAAGTTTAGCATCTTTTTAACAATATGTCTATAATTCTGGAGAGTTTTAAAAATTCAGATTTCTTGATTCCCGTATGATTACTCTATTACCGTTATTTCTCCTGAATTAGGATCCATTAGTAATCCATAGATTTTCACATCTTTAGGTATATATGGAGAATTCTTCAGTTTGAAAACCGCGTCCTTTACGTTTTCTGTTTCGTCCTGCAATAGACCGAACCATTCTTTTATATCTATGGCTTCTATTGCCTCCGCAGGTATGCCTCTTTCCTCCATTTTTGCCCTTATGTCCTCCGGTTTCTGCTTTCTCATTCCGCAATCACTATGGCCTACCACATATACTTCCTTCAATCCCATCAATACTGTTCCTACAGCCACGCTTCTGATAACGTCACTGCAGTTGTTTCTTATGATGTTGCCTGCATTCTTAAGTATTTTTATGTCACCTCTGCCAAAGCCCATGGCAGGCTCCAACAGGTCTACCAGTCTTGTATCCATGCAGGTGAATACCATTATATCCTCATGGGCATGACCGCTGATGGGCTTGTCTTCTCCTGCAGCCTTTCTTTCCTGTACAAAATTCCTGTTGTGCTCCAATATCTTTTCTAACATAATGACCTCCTGAATATTTATTAAAATTTAATTCTTTCCTTATTGCTGTATATATTCATCCTCTGTCCCCGGGCAAAACCTATTACAGTTATGCCAAGCTGAACTGCCAGCTCAACTGCCAGATCGGTAGGAGCAGATCTTGATACAATCACCGGTATCCGGCCTTTGGCAGCCTTTATGAGCATTTCTGATGACACCCTGCCGCTTGTAAGTATTATTTTATCAGACATCTGAATCTCCTTCAGGGATGCCTCTCCCACAACCTTGTCCATGGCATTGTGGCGGCCAACATCTTCATGAAAAATAATAATGCCTGTACCTGTCCCCAGTGCTACGCTATGAACCCCTCCGGTATCGTGGAACAATTCCGACCTTTTGTTGAAATCCCTCATTATCTCCAGTATATCTTTCGCACTGGCTTCCAAACCTCCTGTTACCTTTCTGCAGCTGAGAGAGTCAACCGCATTATAGAAGGAAGAACCTTTGCCGCAGCCGGTAGTCATTGTCCTCTTTCCGTGCAGATTTTTTGCTATAATGCTGCTCTCAAAGGTGCTGACCTCGGCTGTACCTTTTTCCTCATCAATTCTAATCCTCTTTATATCAGATTTGCTTTTTATGATGCTTTCTGAAAGCAGGAACCCGACAGTAAGGCAATCAAGGCTTGAAGGAGTGCAAAGCAGCGTTATGAACTCTTCTCCATCCAGAATTATGGTAAGGGCATACTCTTTTACTACCGTATCCTCAAGAGACGATACCAAACCATTTTCATATTTAATAATTGGAATTCCCTTGGTCAGATCCATATTGCCGCCCCCTATTCATTTGACAGCCGTTTCATAAGGCTTTCATAGTCCTTGAAAGTATTTATGTTAGTGAACATTTCCCAGTCAGGGCTGAATTCCCTTGCTTTTGCTTCGCTGACATACAGCACATTGGCGTCCTGAAGCATCAGATTAATCTGTCTCTTGCCATTTTTCATGTTCTCTTCTATCCTGCTGATCAGGTTTTGTGAGTAGAAGGCATTAAAGGGTTCAATCCAATCCCCCAGCTTTGTTATTACACCGTCGACGCGGTCGTCACTCTCTTCGATAAGCTGCATCATATATCTGATGTATTTGAGATTTATGAAGGGCATATCGCAGGCGACAACATAATTGTATATGCTGCCGGAGTTTTTCAGTCCCACGTGTATTCCTGCCAGAGGCCCGAAATTCCTGACTTCATCCTCTACAAGCTTAAATCCGTATTTCACATACTCCTCCGGCCTGCCGGTAACAATAATAATCTCACTAAAGACTTCTTTCAGCCTTTCTGCAATAATTTCAATAACATACTTGTCTTGAAGCTTGAGAAACTGCTTGTCGAATCCCATCCTGCTGCTCTTGCCTCCTGCAAGTATTATCGCGGTTTCCATATGTGCCATTTTGACCTCTCAGTAGTATCTGACATGTTTTTTATCCTTTGATACAATTCATATTTTACATCATTGTTAAAAAATACACAAATAAAAAAGTGCCTCATACCGCACTTCAATCAAAATATATTATTTCTCCTCTTATACCCCTGTCCACATGCAAAAGTCCCAAAGAATACCTGGGCTCAAACCTTTTTGAGGTCGGGGAACCCGGGTTGAAGAACAATACTCCGTCAATTACTTCATTATGCGGTTTGTGGCTATGCCCATATACGACACAGTCCACTTTGCTCTTTTCAAACATTGAATAAGCGCCCGCATATGCGTTTACCCTGCTTGTTCCGTGGGTCAGCCCTATTCTTTTTCCATTAGCCTCAATTATTCTTTTTGTGCCGTATTTATACAGCATTTCATAACTGTCGTTGTTTCCTGCTACAGCATAAACAGGAGCAATAGACTCCAGTTCAATTATTACCTCATCAATAAGTATATCTCCTGCGTGAAATATCATATCCACACCGTCAAACACCTTGTATATTATGTTGGGAAGGAGCTTCGCGCTGCTTCTTATATGTGTATCAGATATTACTCCTATCTTCACCTTTAATATCCTCCAGTTCATTTCCTGCACCAGATTCCTTATCCTGGTCTATGCAGCTTTTTATTGCCAAATCAAGGTATAGTATGGAAATAACCCAGTATATTAACCCGAATCTGGGAATAGGGTATCCGTAAAGGTTCACGGCTAATTGAACAAGCATTGGAAGTGTCAGTGCATATATGCTGATATTCAACAGATTATTGTATTTCAGCCTCCCCTTCAGCACAGCATTGGCGACAATTCCCATCAATGCCAGTATAACTGCATTAAGAAGCTTCCATCCCAATGCAAAAATAAAACCAAAGACAATGAAGATAAGAACAATCCAGCTGAGCTTCGGCATAAACTCCAGCACATCAGACTTTG
Source organism: Bacillota bacterium (assembly GCA_022706865.1). The sequence goes on along the minus strand of JAKJBT010000010.1, from coordinate 3,637 downwards.
TCAGGGTGATGCCTTTCAACTCATTCAGGCTGAACTCCCTTGTCTCTATTTCGTTTCTTTTTACAAATAATTTGTTCCTGGTTATCAAAATTCCGGTTTCTGCATCCTTTAATGCGCTTTCTGTCACCTGCCCTGTAGTATCAATGATGAAAACCTCATTGGTACTGCCGCTGATATAGTAGGGCATATCTCCTTCAAAGCTGAATTCACCGTTCTCCAGCCTGAATTCCGGAACATTTTCATCCAGCTGGACAGCCAGATTATCCATTAATATCCGGGTCACTACAAAAGTTTTGGTTCCATTTATGAAATAGACTATCAGGAAAAGCAGCAGCAGATAAACAAAGCTCCTGCTGAATCTATTATCCCTAATGCTTCTGTAAAACTTAAAATCAATTACGCTTTCCCTCATCTGCACGAAAAAATTCATTTCATCGCCTCCCGCACATCCTGAAGCTTATATCTATATATGACAGGATAATTATACCAGATATATCAAGTCAGATGCTATCCGGCATATTCAATATATTTCTAAACACCGGTTATACTTATAGCTTTACCGCATTTGGAGCATATACCGTCATCCAGATGCTCTATGAATATGCCTCCTGTTCTTCTTATAAGCAAGGCTCCGCACTGCGGGCAATAAGTATTTACTGCCTCACTCTGCATATTGCCTATGTATACATACTCCAGATAGCTTTCGGCCGCCTTTTTCAGAGAAATCAGAGTCCCTGCCGGGGTAGGCTGCTCCTTCATCCTGTATCTCGGGAAGTACCGGGATAGATGGAGAGGAATTGAAGGATTGATAGATGACAACCATTTTGAGAGCTCCTGCATCTCCATCTCACTGTCATTGTGCCCGGGAATAATAAGAGTGGTAATTTCTATATGACATTCCGCAGCAGCTGCTTCAACCGTTTTCTTCACATGCTCAAGGCTGCCTCCGCAAATATTGCGGTAATATTTCTCCGTAAATCCTTTGACATCAATATTCATGGCATCAATATAAGGCAGCAGCTCAGCCAGAGCCTCTCTGCTTATATATCCGTTTGTGACCAGCACATTTTTTAATCCTGCAGACCTTATATGCCCTGCCGTATCCAATATATACTCAAACCATATACTGGGCTCGTTGTAGGTATATGCCACACCAATACAATCCTCTTCCTTCCTGCATAAGCTCAGCAGATAAGCCTCAGATGCCTCGTACAGATTATCCTCTATGCCCTGCTCAGCTACTCCCCGCTGTGCAATCTGATAGTTCTGACAAAAGCTGCACCTGAGATTGCAGCCTACAGTCCCTATAGACAGTACATATCTGCCCGGGAAAAAATGATAAAGGGGCTTCTTCTCCATGGGGTCCATTGCAATTGAAGAGATTTTTCCATAGTTATGAGTATAGAGGATACCTTCAATGTTGTTCCTTACTCTGCAAATTCCGTATTTGCCCGGTGCAATGGTACATTCGTGAGGGCAGAGCCTGCATATGACATTGCCCCCTTCTTGCTTCTCATAATACTTTGCTTCTTTCAATTGATCCATAATGAATCACTCCATATGCTGATAATGCCTTACCACTTCAAAACGCTCCATTTTATATGATTCGCCCGGTCTGATGCCCGCTTTCTGCAGTGCAATACTCACTTGATAATCAGCGGTGTCCACTCCGTCCAGATTGGGAAGCAGCAAGCCGGATTTGTACCCGCTTCTCACAATAACCCCATACCTTTTCACATCAAGCTCCTCTTTTGTCGTGATTGGCTCCGGTTCTCCCAATACATCCACTGAATAGACCAATTCAGAAAGCTCACTTTCTTCCACCGGCAAAAACCGGGGATCTCCGGTTCCCGCACTGATTGCGTTCTGTATGATTTCCAAAGCAATATTTTTTGTTGTAGGCCTAATGGTACCTATACAACCCCTGAGTTCGCCATATTTCTTTAACGAAACAAAAACTCCTGCCCTGCGTGTTTTCATTTCATCAGGCAATCCTTCGGGCACATCTATTTTGCGTCCTGTTCTTACATAAGTCTCCAGGGTATCTATAGCCAGCTGTACATATGGATCGCTGCTTATAACCTTCTTTTTATCCGTACACACCTCTGATTGAATCTCAGCCACGCAGTAGCCTACACCAAAGGGGCCTTCATAGGAGATTACCTCTCCCTTCAAACTGCAGCCATCCAGACAGCCCATAAGCACAACAGTGGAATTATAGGCACATTCCCCTGCAGCCTCCAGAAAGCCGGCAGGCATGGAAAGCAGTCCTGTGACATCTCCTTCTCTTATGATTTTCATATACTTTTTATCATATTCCGCTCCCCGGGGATCAAAACCTGCGGGAGCATTTTTTATAAGCCTGTGGGAAAGATCTCCGCTTGCAATTATGACTGCCCTTCTATCAAGCTCAGCCACAGCATCCCTTATGGCAATACCAAACTTGTAGTGCTGCTCCCTTGAAAGAAGGCTGTATGTTATATGCACCAGCTTGAAATGCCTGTGTTTCTTACTTACAAAATAAAGGGGAACTATGGCACCATGATCCATTCCCGGCTCAACTCTGTAGGTCTTTTTTACATCCTCATGTATGGGAATGCAGTATACCTGTTTTTTATCAGCCTGCTCCATTATCTTGTCCGCCAGCTCCAAGTCATTGTCAAAGCTCAGCTTTGTCCCGGGGGCTCCAAACCTGGCTAAACTCCCCTGCAGCCTTTCATCCGCCGCAATAGCCATGGCATCTTCGAGCATTGCACCATGAGGTGTTATAAGAATTATAACATCCGGTTTTATTTCAGCGATGCGCTCCGAAGCTTCCAGAGCACCGGCAACTGTGTCTGAAACCTTTTTGGTCTCGCTTTCCCCTACTTCCTCCACCATTATAGGCGGATGCGGAAAAATGAATGCACCCGCTATCTTACCCATCCTCTTTCCTCCTTCTGACGCTTCATATATTCCCATTTTTTAATATTCCCCGGCAGATAATATTAATCCTTCCAAGACAAATTGCTGCAAAATTTTCCTATTTCAATTATATAATTTTTGAATAATTTATTCGATTTAATTTTATACATCATGGTTAATTTCTGAAAAGCTGGACAATTATGATTACCTGAGCCTCGGGAATAGGAAATTGATAAAGTAAAACAAGAAAAATGAGATTTTTTTCACAAAATAACGATAAAAACTATCGCATTATTTGGATATATATTATATAATGATAATGAATATTATTATATTAATATTTTTATTCTTTAATAGTTAATTATATACAAGGGGGTATAGTTTTGCCGGATTTAAAGAGAATAGTCATACTCGGCGCAGGCTACGCTGGAGTCGAGGCAGCTAAGGTTCTGGGCAAGAAATTTAAAAAGGATGATAGCGTTGAAATAACTTTAATTAATGATAATCCTTTCCAGACTCTTCTTACTGAGCTGCATGAAATTGCCGGACGTAGAACAGAAAAAGAAAGTGTAATGGTAGATCTTTATAAGGTATTTAAGGCTACCAAAGTCAATTTTGTAAGGGACAGAATAGAAAGCATTGATTATGAAGCAAAAACTCTGACATCAAGTAAAGGGACATACAGCTATGATTACCTTGTACTTGGCTGCGGAGCAGAACCTGCATACTTCGG
>JAKJBT010000088.1 GCA_022706865.1 Bacillota bacterium | reverse complement strand
GAGGAGCAGCTGCTGGAGGTCATGGAGCATTACAGGAAGTGGAAGAGCTCAAAAGGTACCAGAGAAGAGTTCCTGAAGATGGCAGCTTCTGTCAGAGGAGTATATGTACCAAAGTTTTACAATGCTGATTATAATGAAGATTCAACCATAAAATCAATAAAGCCGATAAAAGAGGATATTCCCGGAAAAGTCAGGAAAAGAGTGATAAAGAACCTGAAGGGCTCATATTTTCCTGACAAAATTGTAGTGCCCTTCATTGATATTGTACATGACAGGATAATGCTTGAAATATTCAGAGGCTGTACAAGAGGCTGCCGTTTTTGCCAGGCCGGTATGATTTACAGGCCGGTGAGGGAGAGAGAAGTGGAGGAGCTGTTGGAAATAGCAGACAGGTTGATTCAGAGCTCCGGTTATGAGGAGATTTCATTGTCCTCCTTGTCAACCAGTGATTTCTCAAAGCTTAATGAATTGGTGGAACGGTTGGTTTCCAAATATAAGAGCAGCAGAATCGGATTGTCTCTTCCTTCTCTTCGGATTGATTCTTTTTCTCTGAAACTGGTCCAGGAGGTTCAGAAGGTAAGAAAAAGCGGCCTTACTTTTGCACCTGAAGCCGGTACTCAGAGAATGCGGAATGTGATCAACAAAGGAGTGAATGAAGAGGATCTGCTTAACTCGGTGGGTGCTGCATTTGAAACAGGCTACAGCAGCGTCAAGCTGTATTATATGATAGGCCTTCCCTCAGAGACTATGGAGGACATTCAGGGTATTGCAGATTTGACATTCAGGGTAGTGGACAGGTATTACCAGGTGCCGAAGGAGAAAAGGGGAAAAGGCCTTAATGTGACCGCAAGTGCTTCTTCCTTTGTCCCCAAGCCTTTTACTCCCTTTCAGTGGGAACCTCAGGATTCCATCGATACTCTCATAGAAAAGCAGAGGTACCTGCAAAAGGCTATAAAGAAAAAGCAGATCACCTTTAACTGGCATGAGCCTTACGTCAGCTACATGGAAGCAGTATTTGCGCGAGGGGACAGGAGGCTCTGTGATGTACTCATAAGAGCATGGGAACTGGGATGCAGATTTGACGGTTGGGATCAGTATTTCAATTTCGAGGCTTGGATGCAGGCATTTAAAGATACGGGAGTTGATCCGGATTTTTATGCCACAAGGCGAAGAGAGCTGGATGAAGTACTGCCTTGGGATCATATTGATGTCGGAGTGACTAAGAAGTATTTGAGGGGAGAGTACAAGAAATCCCTTAAGGGAGAATTGACGAGAGATTGCAGGATTGCATGCACCGGCTGCGGTATTAATCTGCTTCAGGAAGGCGGTGTCTGCAAATGATGTACATAAGACTGAAATTCACTAAAGGCAGTGAAGTGAAATATATATCCCACCTGGACTTGATGAGGGTATTTCAAAGGGCATTGAGAAGATTAGGAATATCCATATCCTACAGCAGCGGTTTCAATCCTCACATGGAGATTTCCTTTGGAGCACCATTATCCCTGGGTGTCACAAGCAGCGCCGAATATGTGGATCTTAAGCTTGCGGAGCCAATGGATGTCAGAGAGATACAGAGGCGCCTGAATGGCTCGCTGCCGGAGGGAATAAGGATATTGGACGGTATTGAGATGAGGGAAGATCACAAGAGTGCCATGTCGGTTGTCTCTCATTCAAGATATCTCATTAGAATTTTTATAGAAAACGTATCTTCCGGTGAGCTGAAAAAGAAAATTGAAGAATTTACAGCACAAAAGGAAATAAGGATAATGAAGGAACAGCCCAAGAAGGACTTTGAACTCAAAGAGATAGATATAAGGCCCCTATTAGTCAGTATGAAGCTGACTGAGTCGAAAAAGGATATGTACACAATTGACTGCCTTCTTCTCAGCGGAAGCAGGGGGAACCTTAAACCTGAATTATTAATTAAGGCCTTTAAGGAATTTACAAGATATGATATTCAAAGCATCAGGATAAACAGGGAACAAGTATATGGATTGAAAAACGGCAAGCTTATGGATTTGCTTGAATATGAAAGCGCACAATTATAACCAAAATCAAAGGGCAGATTTGCCTGAGTGGATCTGAATCTAAGGATGAAGGAGCGCGGTTTATGAAAGAAATCATTATTGATGTCGGTTCCAGGCAAACCCGTGTTGCTTTGCTGGAAAACAAGGAACTGACGGAGATATATATTGAAAGGCAGAGCGATGAAAGGATTACCGGCAATATATACAAGGGAAGGGTGGAGAATGTGCTTCCCGGAATGCAGGCAGCCTTTATAAATATTGGTTTGGATAAGAATGCATTTTTATATGTGAAGGATGCGCTTCCAAATACTTATTTTGATGAGGATGAGGAGTATGTCAGTTCTGCGCAATATAAGGATTATCAGATAGATGAGCTTCTTAAGGCCGGACAGGAAATAATGGTTCAGATTATGAAGGAGCCTATAGATACAAAAGGAGCAAGGGTGACAACACATATTACTCTGCCGGGAAGATACGCTGTATTGATGCCCACTGTTGAATACGTAGGAATATCAAGGCGCATAGAGGATGAAGATACCAGAGAAAAGCTGAAAAAGCTGGCAGAAGAGCTGAAACCCAGGGGAATGGGACTGATAATCAGAACTGCCGCAGAGGATTGCACCGAAGCAGATTTAAGCAATGACATAAATTTTTTATTGAAGCTTTGGGATAATATAAAACAAAAGCAAAAGACCGGTGCCGCCCCAAGAATAGTACATAAGGATATGAGCATAATATACAGGACCGTCAGAGATATGTTCACCAAGGATATTGACAGGCTTGTAATCAACAACAAGGAACACTATGAGAAGGTCCGGGAACTTGCAACAATTATTTCATCCCATTTTAAAAACAAGGTGGAATATTACAACAGAAATTATGATATATTTGAATATTACCAGGTAGAGCCGCAGATAAGCAAGATAATCAATCGCAAGGTCTGGCTTAAATGCGGAGGATATATAGTCATAGACCAGACCGAAGCACTTACATCCATAGATGTGAATACAGGAAAGTATGTCGGTACGGTGGACTTGAAGGATACAGTGCTAAAGACGAATATAGAGGCAGCAAAGGAGATAGCAAAGCAGCTGCGTTTAAGAGATATAGGAGGCATCATAATAATTGATTTCATTGACATGACGGATGCAGTCCACGAAAGTACAGTTCTTGAAGCTCTGAAAAATGCATTGAAAAAAGACAGGACAAGAACCAACGTACTTGGGATGACTCAGCTGGGCCTGGTTGAAATGACCCGAAAAAAGGTGAGGCAGCGTATAGAAAAGATTCTGATGGCACCATGCCCTTACTGCAAAGGGGAGGGAAGGATTTTATCCAGTGAGACAATTGTCAAGAAAATTGAAAAGGAAGTAAACAGTTTGTTTTTTAGTACCGGTGCCATGGCAGCTTTTCTTGAGATTCATCCGGATGTGGAAGAATTGATAAACTATTATATAGATGAGGACATGTTTGAACTGGGTAAGAGTTTTAATAAACCTGTATTTGTCAGGACTTCGGCAGAGCTTCACAGGGAAGGCTATATTGTGAAAGGCATAGGCATGCCGGAAATTACGGAGCTTCGAAGAAAGGGCTGCAGGGAAATTTAATTGACAAAAAATTTACTGTGTGATATCATATACTGGCGTAGGCGTATCCGCACGAATCGGGTTTAAATTCTCTGATGCAATGAGGATGCCTTGAATTCGGCGAGACTTATTTATGAGGAGGTGTAGCCTAATGTATGCAATAATAAAGACCGGCGGCAAGCAATATATGGTTAAAGTCGGTGATGTACTTACAGTAGAAAAGCTTGACGCGGAATCCGGTGAAAAGGTTATGTTTGAAGAAGTACTTGCTGTAGGAGATAACGGTGAGCTTCAGGTCGGGAATCCTGTAGTTGCAGGTGCGAAGGTTGAAGGAACAGTTGTTGGGAATGGCAAAGCAAAAAAGGTAATTGTATTCAAATATAAGCCGAAGAAGGATTACAGGAAGAAGCAGGGTCACAGACAGCCATTTACAAAGGTAAAAATCGAAAATATAAACGCATAAAAGCGAAAAAAGCAACGGAGTTGTCTTTTTTGATTAAGATTGTGATCTACAAGGCCCGAGAGGGTAAAATAACGGGTTTCAAGATATCGGGGCATTCAGGCTACGATACCCATGGCAAAGATATAGTCTGCAGTGCGGTTTCTGCTCTTGGCCAAACGGCTCTCCTTGGGCTGTTGAAGGTTGCCGAGGCGGAAGTGAACTACAAACTTGAAGAAGGATACCTTGATTGCAGTATTACCGGTGCCGGGTCGGACAGAAAACGCATAATGTGCGATGCGATACTTGAAACCATGTACGAAGGGTTTAAGAGTATTAAGGAAAACTATAAAAGACACATTGATATAGTTGAAGAGGAGGTGTAGATATGTTCAAGATGAACCTTCAGTTGTTTGCACATAAAAAAGGTGTGGGCAGCTCAAGAAACGGCAGGGACTCCCATTCACAGAGACTGGGAACAAAAAAGGCGGACGGACAGTCTGTGCTTGCCGGAAATATAATAGTAAGGCAGAGAGGAACAAAAATCCATCCTGGCATAAATGTAGGGATTGGTAAGGATGACACATTATTTGCGCTTATTGAGGGTGTTGTTAAATTTGAACGTAAAGGCAGAGACAAGAAGCAGGCAAGTGTGTATCCGGTGCAATAATAGCATAGAATTACTGAAGGTACGGCCAGGCTGTACCTTTTTTAACATTTTTGCAGTACAGGAGATGAGATTAATATGAACATAAATAGCGGAATGGATGATGTTCCTGCCTTTGAGTCGGAGAAGGAACGGTACATTGAGAGCTTGAAAGAGCATTTAAGCGAGCAGCGCCACGACTTTTTCAACCTGCTTCAGATATTGTACGGCTATACTCAGTTAAAGAAACCGGACAAGGTGCTGGAACACATTTCTGAATACTGCAAGCGGATGGAAAACATAGGCAGGCTATATAACTGTAAATGCATAAAACTGGCCGATTTACTTTACAATAAGGTAAAAGAAGCGGAGAGCTTCGACCTTAAGCTTGAGGTCAGCGTTGAGGTCAGTTTTGATTCTGCTGTAAGGATTCTTGACGAGATCCCTGTTGTATATGTTGTAGACCATGTGATATTGGGCTTTTTATATGTGCTTGATGAAAAGGGTATGAAAAATGCCCATGTTATATATAACCTGAAAGAAAGCTCAGAGGGATTTCTGATGGAGATATACTGCAGGGAGATAAGGGAAGGACTGTTTAGGTCTGTTGATTTTAATATTCCCGAACAGGCAATTTATTGGAAGAAAGCAGCAAGAGGCGTCTTGGGATTTGATATGATTATGAAGTACTGCAGCGACCTTAAGCTTGACGGGAAAATGCTTGGGGACGGAACAACCTTCATTTTGAATATTCCCAAGGTCAATAAAGGAGAATAATATGTTTGTAGACAAGGCAAAAGTATATATAAAAGCGGGAAATGGAGGAGACGGCAGGGTATCCTTCCGCAGGGAGAAGTACGTGCCTAACGGCGGACCGGATGGAGGAGACGGAGGAAAAGGCGGAGACATAGTCTTCATAGTCGACGAAAACATGAGAACCCTGATGGATTTCAGATATAAGAGAAAGCATATTGCCGAAAACGGAGAAATGGGAGGAACCAATAATTCATCCGGCAAGAGTGCTGATGACCTGTACATAAAGGTGCCTGCAGGCACCATCCTCAGGGATGCCGAAACCGGAACCCTTCTTGGAGATCTGAAGAAACCCGGGGACAAGGTGATTGCTGCACTTGGGGGTAAGGGTGGAAAAGGGAATCAGCATTTTGCCACTCCTACAAGGCAGGCGCCCAGATTTGCCCAGCCGGGTGAGCCGGGATTGGAAAGATGGATTGAGCTGGAACTAAAGCTTTTGGCCGATGTTGGGCTTATAGGATTTCCCAATGTCGGAAAATCAACATTCCTTTCTATAGTTACTTCTGCAAAACCCAAAATTGCGAATTATCATTTTACAACTCTTGTACCGAATCTGGGAGTAGTCGATTTAGGAGGAGACAGGAGCTTTGTGATTGCCGATATTCCCGGACTTATTGAAGGAGCCCACAGCGGAGTGGGATTGGGGCATGATTTTTTGAGGCATGTAGAAAGGACAAAAGTGCTGATACATCTGCTGGATGCTTCAGGACTTGAGGGAAGGGATCCCCTGGAGGATTTTGATAAAATTAATGAGGAATTGAAGCTGTACAGCGAGAAGCTTGCGAACAAGCCGCAGGTTGTCGCCTGCAACAAGATGGATATTCCTGCCGCGAAGGAAAACTACAACAGGATAGCGGAAACGCTTAGCAGGAAGGGATATGAGGTGTTTGCAATTTCGGCGGCAACCAAGGATGGCATTGCACCGCTTATGGATAGAGTTTTTAACCTGCTTGAAAGTATAAAAGATGATGAAGAACCGGTTGAAGAAATCACAGATTTGATGTATCATATTAATACAGAGGATAAGCCATTTACTGCCAGAAAGGAAAATGGAGTATTTATCGTGGAAGGGAAGCTGATTGAACAATTGCTTGCATCAGTTAACCTGGATGATAATGACTCTATCAAGTACTTTCAAAAGGTACTTAGAAAGAGGGGTATCGTTGATGAGCTGAGACAGTTAGGTGTTAAAGACGGTGATACAATTAGGATGCT
>JAKJBT010000087.1 GCA_022706865.1 Bacillota bacterium | reverse complement strand
AGGTGTCCAGAGGGTGCAGGGGTCCCCATGTCAATAGGATCGTGGAATAAATGCGATCAAATTTACAAATACATTTACAAAAAATTTGTATGAAGATAAGTTGCCAACATTTACTTGACAGTAACTATTTTTATTGTCTGTTTCAAAATAGTCGAAATTTGTGGTAATATAGAAACAAAAGATTTCAGAATTTGTAGTTTAATGGTATAATTTAACTGGGATACACAAAATGTTAAATTTGGCAGGTGAAGCTGATGTATAAAATTGACCGTGAAAGTATGGGGGATGTAAAAAAGTACATATGGTATTACAGAAAGGACAATAACGAGCATGGGCCTTTTACCTACGAGGATATTGTTGAGATGGTCAGGACAGGAGTAATCGGGCCTGAGGACTATGTGCTGAAGTTTGGTAACAGGAAGTTCATCAAGGTATCTGAAGTACAAGGGCTTTCTGAGATACAAGGGCCTCTTGAAGTGCCAGAACCTGTTGAGATGCAAGAACCTTCTAAAGACATTGAGGCTATTGAACAGCATGAGGAAATGAAGGAAGCGGCTCCTGAAACAAAAAAAGAGAAAACAAAAGAGGAGTACCATATTGCATATGACAGCAGAGGCAAATATATTCAGGGGAAGCACAAGAAAGAACCCTTCGGTCAAAAATTACCGGTAATCATAGCTTGCTTTGTAGGTTTATGCTTTATTGTCGTTTTGTGGATACTGTTGTTTTGATTTTTCTAAACCTTGAATTTCAAGGTTTTTTATTCTGGAAAAGGAAGTTGAATAATTCCTGCACTGAATTTAATATTTTGTACAAATAATAGACTATAATAATGATAGAATAATAGTATAATCAGGCATTGGGGGAATTAAAATGGTAAAGAATTATGAGATTTCAGAGGCAATGACAATTAAACTGGATAACCGGCTGCCGGAAATGCCCAAGTTTGTGGAAGGCATCAGAAGGGCGCCGAACAGGGGCTTCACATTGACTCCGGATCAGGCGGAGGTTGCATTGAAAAATGCTCTCAGATATATACCTGAGGAGCTTCATGAAAAGCTTGCTCCCGAGTTTATGGAGGAGCTTATTACAAGGGGAAGAATCTATGGTTATCGCTTCAGGCCGGAAGGAAGGATTTACGGAAAGCCTATAGACGAATACAAAGGTAACTGCATAGAAGGAAAGGCATTTCAGGTTATGATTGACAATAACCTGGACTTCGAAGTGGCTTTATATCCATATGAATTGGTAACCTACGGCGAAACGGGGCAGGTATGCCAGAACTGGATGCAGTACAGACTGATAATGAAATATCTTGAAGTAATGACTGATCATCAGACCCTTGTTGTAGAATCAGGGCATCCCTTAGGGTTGTTTCATTCAAAGCCTACCGATCCCAGGGTGATCATTACCAATGCACTTATGGTAGGAATGTTTGACAACCAGAAGGACTGGCACTATGCTATGCAGATGGGAGTTGCAAACTACGGTCAGATGACAGCAGGGGGCTGGATGTACATCGGACCCCAGGGGATAGTGCATGGAACCTTCAACACAATACTTAATGCGGGAAGGAAAAAGCTCGGAATAGGACCTGATGAGGACCTGAGAGGTTATCTTTTCGTGACTTCGGGACTTGGAGGCATGAGCGGTGCCCAGCCCAAGGCGGCGGAGATAGCAAACGGAGTAGGAATAGTTGCGGAGGTTGATTATTCAAGAATAGAAACAAGACTTAAGCAAGGCTGGATATCCAGAGTTTCCTCTGATCTCAAGGAAGTATTCAGCATAGCAGAGGATTATCTGAAGAAAAAAGAGAAAATATCCATTGCATATCATGGGAATATAGTGGATTTGCTTGAATATGCAGTTGACAATGATAAAAAGATTCATCTTCTGTCGGACCAGACTTCATGCCATGCCGCATATGACGGCGGTTACTGCCCGCAGGGGCTGACCTTTGATGAAAGAACCAGGATGCTTAAAGAAGACAGGGAGCAGTTCTGCAAATTAGTGGATAAGAGCCTGCAGCATCACTTCCAGCTTATCAGGAAGCTGGTGGATAAAGGAACATATTTCTTCGATTACGGCAATTCATTCATGAAAGCGGTTTATGATGCAGGTGCAAAGGAAATAGCAAAGAACGGTGTCGATGAAAAAGACGGATTCATATTCCCTTCATATGTTGAGGATATCATGGGTCCAGAACTTTTCGATTACGGCTATGGGCCTTTCAGGTGGGTGTGCCTGAGCGGAAAGCATGAGGATCTGATAAAGACAGATCACGCAGCAATGGAGTGCATTGACCCTACCAGAAGAGCCCAGGACAGAGACAATTGGGCATGGATAAGAGATGCTGAAAAGAACAAGCTGGTTGTCGGAACCCAGGCAAGAATCCTTTATCAGGATGCATGGGGAAGGACCAAGATAGCGCTCAAATTTAATGAAATGGTCAGAAAAGGAGAAATAGGGCCCGTAATGCTGGGGCGCGACCATCATGATGTAAGCGGAACCGACTCCCCCTTCAGGGAGACTTCCAATATAAAAGACGGAAGCAATATAATGGCAGACATGGCAGTACAGTGTTTCGCAGGAAATGCCGCAAGAGGCATGAGCCTAGTCGCTCTGCACAACGGCGGCGGAGTCGGTATCGGAAAGGCGATAAACGGAGGCTTTGGACTGGTGCTTGACGGAAGCGAACGAATAGATGAAATAATAAAGGAAGCAATGCTTTGGGATGTTATGGGGGGAGTTGCAAGAAGATCCTGGGCAAGAAATGAGAATTCCATAACAACAAGCATTGAATACAACAAATCACAGGAAGGGAAGGACCATATAACGCTGCCCTTCATACCTGATGCTGACTTAATTAAAGAAACTGTGAAAAAGTTTTTGGGGTAACAAACCGTAAAAAGAAGCTGCTGCAGACTCTCGTTTTGCAGCAGCTTTGTTTTTGTTGTTTTTTACACTATTAGCTCATTGTATAATTTTTGCAAAATTTCCTCACCATATTTGTGAGGTGAGAGTATGAAGTTTTTAAGGTATACACATTTGTTTTACTTTTTGGCCACCTGGATTTATGTGTTCATATTCATTAAGCCAAAACGCATCAAGGAACTCATTCCTGTAGCCGTGCTGGGGTTTATTGTCCTGAGTACGGTTGACTTCTATATTGTTTCCCTTGGCTTATACCAGTATAACAAACCGCTGTTCAATATTTTCGGGGCTCCTTTATTTCACTTGCTGTGGGGGGGAGGAGCAGGGATAGTATATATTCACTATATGAAACCGGGGTTTACCCGCAAATTCGTAAATGTAATATTATTTACGATGATTACATTAGCTCTTGAATTTTTATCGGAAAAGGCCGGTGTGGCTCAGCGGCTGGGGCACTATGACTTCCTTCACAGCGCTCTGCTGGATTTTGCCGCGTTGGTGGTGCTGTTATGGATTGCCGAAGGCCTGTACGGCAACAGGATATATAAGACTGGTAAGCAATGATTTAAATTTGTTGCAGATGCCGGAATTCTATGGTACTATTTAAATCAGTCAGTTCGAAACCATCCTGACTTAAAACAAAACTACGGAGGATTAATAAATGAATAAAAGCAGATACCTGGTACATGCAGCATCCATTGCAGCCGTATATGCGGTACTCACTATAGCATTTGCGCCCTTGAGCTATGGACAGATACAGGTTAGGTTTGCAGAGGCGCTGACCATTTTGCCCTTCTTTACTTCTGCTGCCATACCGGGTCTTTTTGTAGGTTGCATAGCAGCAAACTTTTTCGGCCCCGGGGGTATACCTGATGTAGTATTCGGGAGTGCGGCGACTCTTATTGCCGCATATTTATCATACAAATTACCGGTTAAGTGGCTGGTGCCGCTGCCGCCGGTAATTGCAAACGGAGTTATAATCGGATACCTTCTGCATTATCTGTATCAACTGCCTTTGCTGATAACTATAGGCTGGGTAGCATTGGGGGAATTGATATCCTGCTATTTCATAGGATATCCGCTGCTGCTCATTCTTGAGAAATACAGGGACAAGATATTCAAGTAAAAAAAGCTTATCGGATTTGATAAGCTTTTTTATTATTCGTTTAAACCGCCCTGGTTTCGTTTCTGAGCCATGCCTTCTCTTCTTCATTAAGATAAGGGGACAGCTTATTATACACTTCTTTATGATAATTGTTGAGCCAATCCTTCTCCTGTTGTGTCAGAAGGCTTATATCCAGCCCCTCAAGGTCTATGGGGTAGTATGAGATAGTATCGAATTTCAAGTATCTGCCGTATTCATTTTCAAAGTCATCTGTTACAAGCATGGTATTTTCTGTGCGGATCCCGTGCTTGCCCTCCTTATATATTCCGGGCTCGTTGGTCAGTATCATACCCGGCTGAAGTACAATACTATTTATTACAGGAACTCTCCTGAAGCCCTGGGGGCCTTCGTGGACACTGAGAAGGAATCCGACTCCGTGGCCGGTACCGCAGCGGTAGTCCAAGCCCTCCTCCCATATCGGTTTCCTTGCCAATATATCCAGGTGGGTGCAGGTGCAGCCGTATAGGAACCGGGCTGTTGCCAGTCCTATATGGGACTTAAGTACAAGAGTGAAGTCTTTTCTCTGTTCCTGTGTTAATTCCCCCAGCACAATTGTCCTTGTAGTATCGGTTGTGCCGTCAAGGTATTGTCCTCCCGAGTCAATAAGCAGCATACCTTCCTTTTCCAAAGCGTACTCAATTCCGGGAACGGCTTTATAGTGTATTATTGCCGCATGATCCTTAAAGCCTGCAATGGTATCAAAGCTGGGACCCATGGATAGCTCCTGCTGAAGCCTGAATTCATTCAGCTTCTCTTCAACGGTGATTTCCGTGATATCTTCTTTTCCCAGGTTGCTGTCAAGCCATATGAGGAATTTAACAAGCGCAACTCCATCTTTTATATGAGCGTTTCTGAGGTTTTGGATTTCAGTGCTGTTCTTTATGGCCTTCATACTCGTTGTGATGTTCGGCATTTCCAATATTTCAACAGCCTCGGGTATTGATTTGTACAGCCATACGTTTGTCTTTTCCGGGTCTAATATTATGGAAGCTCCGGAATTAAGAGAAGCAACAGCCTTTTGTATTGACTCATAGTCATGCACTTCAATACCATCTGCTTCAAGCTCATTTCTTATATTACCGTTTACCTTGCTTTCATCAATAAAAAGCCGGCATTCGGTTCGGGAAACCAGCACATAAGCTGAAACCACCGGTGTGTTAGCCACATCTCCGCCTCTGATGTTTAATAACCATGCAATATCCTCCAAAGCAGATATCAGGTAATATTCAGAATTAAGCTTCTCCATTTCTGTACGGAGGTCAGTCAGCTTTTCTGTTCTTGATTTCCCGGCATATACCGTATCATGTATGAAAATCGGAGCCTTGGGCATTGCAGGCCTGTCTGTCCATAGTTCCCCTACAAGGTCGCAGCCTGCTTCAATGGCAAGCTTCCTGGGCTTGTATGCTTTTATCATATCCATATAGAGGGATACAGGCATAGACTTACCGTCAAAGCCTACTGTTCCCCCAATAGGAAGCACTTCCTTTATCCATTGGACATAGTCTGGCACATCGGGCTGGCCCATTTTGAAAAGCTTAATTTCAGATCCCTTAAGCTGATTCTCGGCTTGAATAAAATACCTTCCGTCTGTCCATAGGCCTGCTTCCTTCATCGTAACGACTACTGTGCCCGCAGAGCCGGTAAAGCCGGATATCCATTGTCTGGCCATCCAATGCTCAGGTACATACTCGCTCTGATGTGCATCGAAGCTCGGAATTATGAAGGCATCGATATTTTTCCCCTTCATAAGTTCTCTGAGCCGGGAGATCTTTTCATTGACTGTCAATTTTTCGTTACCCCTTTCATCTATAAGCTTTTATGCTCTGTTCTTGTAATTATCTCCTCCTGCAGGGCTTCTGTCAAATCACAGAAATAATCACTGTAACCGGCAACTCTTACTATAAGGTCTTTGTATTGTTCCGGATTCTTCTGAGCCCTCCTTAAGGTGTCGGCACTTACTACATTGAACTGTATATGATGGCCGTCCAGCTTGAAGTAGCTCCTTACAAGCTGTGAAAGCTTATCGATGCCCTCATCGTCCTTCAGCAGATCAGGAGTGAATTTTAAGTTCAGGAGAGTACCGCCGGTTCTGATATGGTCCATTTTTCCCGCCGACTTTATTACTGCTGTCGGCCCATACATATCGGCACCTTGTACGGGAGAAATACCCTCCGACTGCGGCTGACCCGACCTTCTTCCATCAGGTGTCGCACCTGTGACAGAGCCGAAATATACATGGCAGGTGGTCGGCAGCATATTTATCCTGTAGTTTCCTCCTTTTACTGTTCTTCTTCCGTTTACCTCGCTGTAATAGGCATCAAAGAGTTCCTTCATTATTTCATCGGCATAATCATCATCATTGCCATACTTGGGAGTGTTGTTCATTAAAAGCTGGCGCATGGCCTCCCTGCCTTCATAATTAGCCTTAAGCGCATCAAGAAGTTCACTCATTGTAAAGGACTTATCATCAAACACATGCTTTTTTATGGCTGAAAAGCTGTCTGTCAAAGTGCCGATTCCTACTCCCTGGATGTAGTTTGTGTTATATCTTGCACCCCCTGCGTTATAGTCCTTTCCGTTTTTTATGCAGTCATCGGTAAGAATGGAAAGGAAGGGAGCGGGCATAAGGTCGGCATAAAGCTTTTCTATTACATTATTCCCTCTGATTTTTAT
>JAKJBT010000086.1 GCA_022706865.1 Bacillota bacterium | reverse complement strand
ATCATCATATAGGAGAGGCTCGTTGTCAACCGGGATCCTTAAAAATTTTTCTCCTACTGAAAGTGACATTTTCATACGATAATTAAGTCACTTTTAGGGTGACATTTTCACAAAGTATTGACATATATTATTGTATTATTTGCTAGAATTCATAATTTATCAGCGAAAAAAACACAGAAACAAAAAGACGGCCTATTGATATGCCGCCTTTAATACCTTTTTCTTTTTGAAGAAGACAAGATGCCCAGTTCATCCCTGTACTTCGCCACTGTTCTTCTGGAAATCATATATCCTTCCTTCACAAGCAAATCTGCTATTTGCTGATCGCTTAGAGGCTTGCTTGCATCCTCACCGCATACGTAACCCTTAATCTTTTTCTTGATGCTTTCTGAAGAAATCGCTTCTCCATCCTGATTATCAACACCGCTTTTGAAAAAGTACTTTATTTCAAATATCCCGCGTGGTGTTTGCACATATTTGCCGTTTATTGCCCTGCTTACTGTTGACTCATGTACATTTACCATTTCTGCAATCTTCTTCAGTGTCATTGTTTTCAGAAACATAGGCCCTTTTTCGAAAAAGTCCATCTGGTAATCCAATATAGCCTTTACCACATTATATAAAGTGTTTTTCCTGTGTTCAAGGCTCTTGATCAGCCACATTGCAGAGGACAGCTTGTTGCTTATGAAGGCGGAGGCCTGAGATGACTTATCCTCGGAAATCAGCATCTTTTTATAAAATTGATTTATAGTAAGTTTGGAACCATAATAGTCGTTGACAATTACTATATACTCTTTTCCTACCTTTTCAATATATACGTCAGGGGTCACATATTTTGTTGATGTACCCTCCTCAAAAGCCCGTCCGGGTTTTGGTTCAAGGCTCTTAATAATATCGCTGTATTTCTGAGCCTCTTCAATGCTTATGGAAAGCTTTTTCGATATATTGCTGATCCTGTTAGATGCAATATCATCCAAATGGTTCATAATAATCGCTTCGATTTTCTTATCTTTAATATCTTTATTCCTAAGCTGTATTAAAAGGCATTCCTTCAGATTTGACGCGCCGACTCCAAAAGGCTCGAAGGTCTGAATCACACTCAGCGCTTCTTCTACCGCCTCCGGCTCCGCGTCAAGAATGGCTGCCAGATCTTCCTTAGTAATGGTAAGATAGCCGTTTTCATCAAGGCTCTCAATAATATACTCTCCGATATCTCTGAGCTTTTTGCTTATCTGGGATACCCGCAGCTGTGAAATAAGGTGGTCTTTCAATGTATATGAGTAGGTTATGAAATTCTCATAGGAGAGTTCAGAAGCCTCATCATTGTCAAAGCCCTCCTCGGAATAACTCTTACCTTGAAACTGGAAGTATTCCTTCCAATCGATTTCTTTTTCTTTTTCTTTTTCCTTTTCCTTTTTATCTAGTTTTTGCTGTGCTTCGGATTTTTCATCCCTGCTATCGTCCACCAGTTCAAGAACGGGATTATTTTCCAATTCCTGCTGTAACAGCTCCTCAAGCTCTACTGCAGGCAATTGAAGTATCTTCAATGCCAGCTTCAGTTCAGGCGTCATAATTAGCTTCTGCTGTTGTTCTATTAATAAATCATATCCCATTCTCATTTCATCACCCCCCATCGATGAAATAATACAATCCTATGCAAAAAGTTATCTATTAATATTATATAGCATAAATCCACTTATATTATAGCATATACGCAGGACAAGTCATAATTATTTGCAACTGTAAATAAAAGGAATAATGCGCCGAAGCGCATTATTAGAATTCTCAGATTATTATTTTTCACCTTTTTCATAGGGAATCCCGCCTGCAGCCGGCCCCACCGATCTGCCTACAAAGCCTGATACCGCAAACATCGTCATGATATATGGAAGCGCATACAGGAATTCTCTGGGGACCGGTAAATTTGTAGCAACTGTCTCCAGTGCAACAGCAAAGCCGAAGAATAGGCATGCCAATGCCGCCCCTATCGGATTCCATTTTCCGAATATCAATGCAGCCAATGCAATGAAGCCCTTTCCTGCTATCATTCCCTCCTTGAAAAGACTCATTGAGCCTATGGAAAGTGATGCTCCGCCTATACCGGCAAGTACACCGCTTATTATTACGCATATGTACCTTATTACATAAACATTAACCCCCAATGTATCTGCAGCTCTGGGGTGTTCACCCACAGCACGGACTCTTAATCCGAAGGGAGTCTTGTACATTACATAATATGATACGATTACCAGGGCAAATGCCAAGTAAGTAAACAGATTAAAGGGGCCCACAGCTTTAAAGTATTCAACATTGTCCGTCTGCCCCGGCCTTCCCCAGATTTCAACCAACAGGAAGGTAGTTAGGCTGGCTGCCAGTATATTTATCGCAGTACCCACTATAACCTGATTTGCTTTGAAATATATACTCATGAACGCCAAAAGCAGACCGAACAGGCCTCCAACAACCATGGCACCCAAGAGTCCCGCCCAGGGGGAACCTGTCTTATATGAGAAGAATACCGCACTGAAAGCGCCGACTGTCATAATTCCTTCAAGCCCTATGTTGAAAACACCGGATCTTTCGGAGAAGTTGCCTCCCAGGGCGGCGAATATCAGCGGAGTGGCCGATCTTATGCTGGCTGTAAAAATGATGCCCAGTATGGTCAAAATGCCTATGCCCTCCATTCTATTCCACCTCCTCTTGCACTGCAGCTCTCTTCAAGTCCCTGTTCAGTTTAATGTTCTCCATTACTACCTTAACAAAGTTTGCAGCTACAAAAAGTATGATTATTCCCTGAATGATTCCGACAACCTCTTTGGGAATCCCTTGTATCTGCATCAGGGGGCCGCCTTTTTGCATCACTCCGAAAAGAAATGCCGATAGTATGACTCCGATAGGGTGGTTATTTCCTACCAAAGCAACGGCAATTCCATCCAATCCATAGCCTGTAAAACCGAACAGGTTATTTACCCTGTATTGGACCCCTGTAGTCATTATGGCTCCTGCCAGCCCTGCAAACAAACCTGAAACAATCATTGAAAGGATTATATTTTTCCTGACGCTTATCCCGCCGTATTCGGCTGCATGCGGATTGAGTCCGACAGCCCTGATTTCATATCCTCTTACAGTCTTATTAAGAATATAATACGCAGCCAAAGCAGCTATCAAGGCAAATATTATTCCTATGTGCAGTCTTGAATGCTTGAACTGTTCAAAAGCCTGAGAAAATCTCCAAAGCTTAGCAGTATCGGCAATTTCAACGGAATAGGCCTTGCCGGGTATATTCAATGCTGTCCTTACCAGAAAATTACTGGTATACATTGCAATGTAATTCATCATTATTCCATTTATTACTTCATGGGAGCCCACCTTTGCCTTAAGCCAGCCGATAACCGAAGCCCAGAGCCCGCCTGCAGCAGCACCTGCAAGCAGTGTCAGGGTAAGATGAAGTATTGCCGGCAAGCCAGCTAAAGCCCATCCTGCCCAAACTGCCGTAATTGCACCAATAATGAACTGTCCTTCTACTCCGATATTGAAAAGATTGCATTTGAATGCGAAGGCAATGGACAAGCCTGTCAAGATAAGCGGGGTAACGGTAACCAGGGTTTCTCCGAATTTATTCCAATCTCCAAGGCTTCCCTTTATCATGGCAGTATAAGCTACTATTGGATCATTTCCGAAGGAATATACCAGGATTCCTCCTGCGATGACCGAAATAAATATTGCAACAAGGGGATATGCAATTTCTTTTAATGTATTCAGCAGTCCTTCTTTAAACTCATTCATTCCAGATTCCATTTCACATCCTCCTTATACAGCATCCTGAGCACTTCCGCCCGCCATCATAATGCCAAGCTTCTTCTCGTTCGCATCCTTTGCATCAAGGATTCCTACTATTCTTCCGTCATACATTACTGCAATCCTGTCTGACAGATCCATTATCTCATCCAATTCAAGTGAAACCAGCAGCACCGCCTTGCCTTCATCCCGCAGCTCAATAAGCTTCTTGTGCACAAACTCTATTGCCCCCACATCCAATCCCCTTGTAGGCTGTGAAGCTATGCAAAGGCTGGGATCTCTGTCAATTTCCCTTGCAACTATCAGTTTTTGCTGATTCCCTCCTGAAAGTGATTTTGCCAGTACCCTCTCATTGGGAGTCCTGATGTCGTATTCCTTAATAAGCCTTCTGCAATACTCCCTTATTTTATGGTAATTCAGACCCAAACCTTGTCTGAACTGCTTCAAGTAGTGACTGCCCAATATGGAATTCTCTGACAGGCTGTAACCCAGTACCAAGCCTCTCTTATGCCTGTCCTCCGGTATATGTCCTACTCCGCTGGCAATTACCTCCTTTGGAGTAAGGTTCGTAATCTCCTTGCCGTTTAAAAGGATTTCTCCCGCTTCTGCTTTTGAAAGCCCGGTTATGGCTTGTACAAGTTCACTCTGACCGTTGCCGTCCACTCCTGCGATTCCTAGTATTTCACCGCCATTAACCTGAAGGTCTATACCTTTGACTGCCTCAAGCTTCCTTTTGTCCAATACCCTTAAGTCTTTAATCTCCAGAATCGGAGCAGAAACTTCAGCTTCCTTCTTCTCCACTGTGAGGCTAACTTTTCGGCCCACCATCTTTTCTGCAAGTTCATCTATGTTTGTATCCTTTGTATTCAATGTGTCAATAACCTTACCCCTCCTGATAATTGTCACCTTGTCACTCATAGACATAACTTCCTTAAGCTTGTGAGTAATAAGTATTATTGACTTGCCCTGATCCACCAGACTCCTTAAAATAACGCATAATTCCTCAATCTCTTGCGGTGTCAGCACCGCCGTCGGTTCATCAAGAATAAGAATTTCAGCCCCTCTGTAAAGAGTCTTCAATATTTCAACCCTCTGCTGCATTCCTACGGAAATGTCCTGGACAACAGCCCGTGGATCCACCTTCAATTCATATTTCCTGGAAATTTCCTCTACATCCTTTATTGCTTTGTCAAGATCCAAGGTAGTTCCCTTCCTTGGCTCCTTTCCAAGTATGATATTTTCCGTAACGGTAAAGGGCTGAACCAGCATGAAGTGCTGGTGAACCATCCCGATACCGTGAGAAATCGCTACATTCGGATTAATGATCGCGACAGGCTTTCCCTTTATGAATATCTGTCCTTCATCCGGCTGATAAAGCCCGTAAAGTATATTCATAAGAGTAGACTTGCCGGCTCCGTTCTCACCCAGCAGTACATGTATCTCCCCCTGCTCAATTTTCAGATTGATATTGTCATTCGCCCGTATACCGGGAAAGGATTTGCTAATACCTTTCATCTCAATTACTGCAGGCAACTTTCATCCCACCTCTCAAATCAAATAAGAAAGCTTTCTCAAAAATTGCAATATTTCACATGTTTTAATTATATCATTTTTAATTAGAGCTTGTGAAGTAAAAGCTAGATGCAGAACCGCATCTAGCTTTGATTCATCATGTAGCTACACGATGTTGATTACTTTATTTCTACAGGTTTGAATGATTCTAATTCTTTTCTTGATGAAGGAACAACTATTGTGCCGTTAATAACTAACTCTTTAGCTTTGTCTGCGACAGCCTTAACCTCAGCCGGTACATTGTTTCCGCCGTCACTGAAGCCTACGCCGTCTTCTTTAAGTCCCAGTTCGATAGCCTTTCCTCCGGCGAAATTATTGTCAGCATATGATTTAACTATAGTATATGTACCCACATCAACTCTCTTGATCATGCTGCAGAGAACCCTATTGTTCTTTGATACCGCTGACTGATCCTGGTCAACACCGATCGCCCAGAAATTATTTTCGTCAGCTGCCTGTATTACACCTATACCGCAGCCGCCGGAAGCGTGATATATGACATCAGCCTTCTGCTTGAACAGTGAAATCGCTATTTCCTTTCCCTTATCAAGATTGTCGAAAGCCCCGGTATAGTTTACAAGTACCTTCGCATTCGGATTTACGGAAGCAACGCCTGCTCTGAAACCAACTTCAAATTTTTCAATCAATGGGCTATCCATACCTCCTACAAAGCCAACAACATTGGATTTTGTAGTAAGACCGGCAATGACACCGACCAGGAATGAGCCGTCATGCTCCTTGAATGTGACTGACATAACATTTGGTTTGTCAACTACCATGTCTATTATTCCGAACTTCCTGTCAGGATACTGTTCGGATCCTGATATCATAGCCTGCTCCATCAAGTAACCGACAGCTATGGTAAGGTCAACTGATTGAGCCATGTTCCCGATGTTAGCTTCATAATCTTCCTGCTTTGTTGACTGAAGTATAACCGGTTCAACCCCAAATTCTTTTCCGGCCTTCTGAATGCCTTCCCAGGCTGAATCATTGAAGGACTTGTCTCCAAGGCCGCCAACGTCCGTTATCATACCAAAGGATAACTCCGGTTTCGACTCTTCTGCCGGTGCCTTTTCAGCTTCTGGAGCCGGTTCAGCCGGTGCTTGTGCAGGCTGTGCGCAGCCTGTAAACATTGTCATAACCATCACAAGCGCCAATACCAGTACTAAACCTTTTTTAAACATCAATCTTCCCCCTTAAAATATTTAGATATTTATTGTATTACAATCGTATTACAATTGCATTACAAGTATATTATAGTATTTTACAACAAAAATTTCCACCCTAATTTTTTATATGTGTGATTATCGTGTGATAATGTCACCTTGTAAACTATCGTGATAAAATGTCACTATGAAGAATGAGGTGCATTATCTAATGTCCCAAAATCAATTGACTCGTTTTGCTGTATTAACTAAACTAA
>JAKJBT010000085.1 GCA_022706865.1 Bacillota bacterium | reverse complement strand
TATACCTTACTAAGTTTGCGGAAAAGGTCACAATAGTACATAGAAGAGATCAGTTCAGGGCTGCAAAGTCCATAGCAGAGAAGGCAATGAAAAACGAAAAGATTGATATAATGTGGGATACGGTACCTGAGGAGATTTATGGCGACGGGATAGTAGAGGGTATCAAGCTCAGGAATGTGAAAACTAACGAAGTTACGGATTTCAGGACTGACGGTGTATTTATGTTCGTAGGCACCAAACCGATATCTGATTTTGCCAAGGGCGTTGTAGAAATGGATGCAAAGGGATATATAAAGGCAGATGAAGAAATGAGAACATCAGTTGAGGGAATATACGCAGCAGGAGACGTAAGGATAAAATCACTGAGACAGGTTATTACAGCAGCTGCAGATGGCGCAATAGCCGCGGTCAACGCAGAAAAATACATTGAAAAGAATTTTGAAAATTAAAGGAGGTGAAAATATGATTGAGCTAGACAAGGATAATTTTGATTCAGAAGTACTTCAAGCAACAGGTCCTGTGCTGGTTGATTTTTGGGGTGAAAAATGTGAACCCTGCAAGGCATTAATGCCGGAGGTGCACGCTCTGGCTGAAAAATACGGAGATAAAATGAAAATGTGCAAGCTGAATACTACTCAGAACAGAAGACTGGCAATCGGGCAGAAGGTACTTGGACTTCCAACTTTTATCGTATACAAAAACGGGGAAAAGGTTAAAGAAATCAGCGGAGCAGAAAACTGCACCCCGGAAGCCGTCGAAAACCTTATAAAAGAAAATCTTTAAGAAAAAATATAATTAACTGTGTTTTTACACTATCTAAATTATTAGGGAGGTGAACGTTTTGCGTTTAGAGTTGGGTAATATATTCATTAAGGATGTACAATTCGGTGATGCTACCAAGGTTGAAAAGGGAACTCTATATGTCAACAAGGCAGAACTTTTGGAGGCGGTCAGCGGTGACCCCAGACTGACAAAGATTGAAATCGATATCGCAAAACCAGGTGAAGAAACAAGAATAATGCCTGTAAAAGACGTAATTGAGCCCAGAGTAAAGGTAGAAGGCCCCGGCGGAATATTCCCCGGCATGATCAGCAAGGTAGATGTTGTCGGCTCTGGCAAAACAAACGTATTAAAGGGTGCTGCAGTTGTTACTGCAGGCAAGATTGTGGGATTCCAGGAAGGCATCATAGATATGAGCGGTCCCGGAGCAGAGTATACACCATTCTCAAAGACTCAGAACATTGTTATTGTCTGCACACCGGTGGATAAACTCCAGCAGCATGAGCATGAGCAGGCAGTAAGAATGGTAGGCTACAAGGCAGCGGCTTATCTCGGAGAAGCAGGCAGGAATGTAACCCCTGATGAAGTAAAGGTATATGAAACTCCGACTTTAATGGAAGGAATGAAACAATATCCGAATCTTCCAAGAGTGGCATATGTATATATGCTTCAGACACAGGGCCTGCTCCATGACACCTATGTATACGGAGTGGATGCAAAGAAGATTGTTCCTACATTCATATATCCTACAGAAGCTATGGATGGGGCAATAGTCAGCGGAAACTGCGTATCGGCATGCGACAAGAATCCGACATACAATCATTTGAACAACCCGATTATTGAGGATCTTTATGAAAGGCATGGCAAGGATTTCAATTTTGTAGGAGTAATAATTACAAATGAAAATGTTACTCTTGCCGATAAGGAAAGGTCCTCCAACTGGACTGCAAAGCTTGCAGAATACTTGAATCTTGATGCAGTCATAATATCAGAAGAAGGTTTCGGAAATCCTGATACCGACCTAATGATGAACTGCAAGAAGATAACTGCAAAGGGAATCAAGACTGTTCTTGTTACAGACGAATATGCAGGCAGGGACGGCGCTTCACAATCCCTTGCAGATGCAGACAAAGCAGCAGATGCAGTGGTTACAGCAGGTAATGCAAATGAAATAATTTCACTGCCGCCAATGAAGAAGGTTATCGGTTACCTTGCGCCGGCAGATACAATTGCAGGCGGATTCGCAGGAAGCCTTAAGGAAGACGGAAGCATTACAGCTGAGCTTCAGGTAATAACCGGATCTACAAGTGAAATAGGCTTTGGCAATCTAAGTGCGGTAGAATATTAATTTTGAAAGGATGAATTAGATGTTACAGGATAAGAAGGTTATCATCATCGGCGACAGAGATGGTATTCCTGCTCCTGCAATAGAAGAGTGCGTTAAGACAGCAGGCGCTGAAATAGTATTTGCAGCTACAGAATGCTTTGTCTGAACGGCTGCAGGAGCAATGGACCTGGAGAATCAGAAGAGAGTTTTGGATTTATCGGAAAAATACGGCAAGGAGAATGTTGTCGTAATACTTGGTACTTCCGAAGCTGAATCTGCAGGGCTTACTGCTGAAACAGTTACAGCAGGAGATCCTACTTTCGCAGGTCCTTTGGCAGGAGTCTCGTTGGGGCTCGCAGTATACCACATGTTTGAACTGAAGGATCAGGTTGATGCAAGCGTATATGACGAACAGTGCGGTATGATGGAAATGGTTCTTGATGTTGACGCAATCAACAAAGAAGTAAGCTCAATAAGAGAACAGTACAGTCAGTATTAAGGCTATTTAAAGGTATTGGGATTTATCTCTAATAGCAAATCTAGAGAGGAGGGAAACTTCTAAATGATTAGAGTTGTACATTATATAAATCAATTCTACGGTGGCATTGGCGGTGAAGAAAAGGCTGATGTCAAACCGGAAATAAGAGATGGCGTAGTTGGTCCCGGAATGGCTCTAAAGGCAGCGTTGGGAAATGAAGCCGACATAGTAGCAACGGTAATATGCGGGGATTCATATTTTAATGAGAATATGGAGGAAGCTTCCGCAGCAATTCTGGAAATGGTTAAGAAGTATAATCCGGATTTATTCATTGCCGGCCCTGCTTTTAATGCAGGAAGATACGGAGTAGCTTGCGGATCAATCTGTAAAGCAGTCAAGGAAAAACTGAATATTCCCGTGATTACCGGTATGTATGTTGAGAATCCGGGTGTTGATATGTTCAAGAAGGACCTCTATATAGTTGAGACAGCAAATGCTGCAACAGGAATGAGACAGGCAATTCCCGCAATTGCTAAGCTTGCACTGAAGCTTGCCAAGAATGAGAGTATCGGTGCGCCTCAAGAAGAAGGCTATATCCCAAGGGGCGTCAGGAAAAACGTATTCAAATCGGAAAGAGGATCCAAGAGGGCTGTAGACATGCTGGTTGCAAAGCTCAAAGGAGAGAAGTTCGAGACAGAGTATCCAATGCCTGATTTTGATAGAGTTGCTCCAAATCCACCGGTGCTTGACATGAAAAAAGCCAAAATAGCTTTGGTAACTTCAGGCGGTATTGTACCCAAGGGCAATCCGGACAGGATAGAATCTTCAAGTGCTTCAAAATATGGGAAGTATGATTTGACAGGCGTAAGTGACCTGACTGCAGAAACCTATGAAACAGCTCATGGCGGCTACGATCCGACATACGCCAATATAGATGCCGACAGGGTGCTCCCTGTGGATGTACTTAGGGATCTGGAAAAGGAAGGCGTTATAGGAGAGCTTCATAAATACTACTATGCAACTGTAGGCAACGGGACATCAGTTGCCAATGCAAAGAAATTTGCTGCAACCTTTGCACAGGAGCTTGTTAAGGATGGAGTACAGGCCGTTATACTTACATCTACCTGAGGTACCTGTACGCGTTGCGGTGCAACGATGGTAAAAGAAATTGAAAGGGTTGGAATACCGGTAGTGCATATATGTACCGTTGTTCCGATTTCATTAACCGTAGGGGCTAACAGAATAGTTCCTGCAATCGCAATACCACATCCTCTGGGGAATCCGGCCCTGAGCAAGGAAGATGAGAAAGCATTAAGAAGGTCAATTGTGCTGAGAGCTCTTAAAGCACTTGAGACAGAAATACACGGACAGACGGTATTTGAAAAGTAGTAATAAGGGTGGTGCATACCACCCTTATTTTAACTTAATAATTATGGAGGTGTAAAAGAATGGCTGCACCAGTAGTCAAAGGAGCGGCTTATGTTCTTGTCCATACGCCGGATATGATAATGCATTACGGCACCACATGCGCACTTGAACATGAAGCCAATCCGGAATCGGAATTCTTAAAGAAATTTCCTGAGTATGTGAGAAGTTATGAGGAAGCGGTGAAATATGCTCCCAATCAGGTATATATAGGGAATATGCTTCCCGATGACCTTAATTCAATAGCAAAACCTTGGTATAAGAATCTTATCCAGGATGCCGATGCAGAGGGCAAGATGGGTGAGATTGTTGATCAGGGCGAATTATATGCAGCAATAAAGATCAGCGATGCTTTTGATCTTGTTGCATTGGAAAAGGATTTCCTTGAAGACATAAAGGCGAAGCTGGCAAAGAAGCCTATGTATACTGAAGCTGAGCTGGCAAAGCTTAAAGAAGGCTTTGAGCAGTCTGAGATTGAAAGCAGAGTCAAAGAAGGAGCCGAACCCCTTTATATGGGCAAGAAGCTGGTCGGCTGCGTAAAGGCTGCTCATGATAAGGATAAGAACCTGACAGCACATATAATGACAGAAAACCTTGTAGTTAAAGCTTCGGGTGTAATAGCACTGAAAAACCTTATTTACAGGAACAATATTCCTGCCGATTCCATCGAATATGTCATAGAATGCTCGGAGGAAGCTTGCGGAGATATGAACCAGAGAGGCGGCGGCAATTTTGCCAAAGCGATATGTGAAATAGCTGGTGCTACCGGTGCCACCGGTTCAGATACAAGGGGCTTCTGTGCGGCACCAACCCACGCACTTATTAATGCAGCCGCAATGGTGAAATCAGGAGTATACAAGAGCGTTGCAATAGTTGCAGGGGGTGCAACCGCAAAGCTGGGCATGAATTCCAGAGACCATGTGAATAAAGGTGTCCCGGTGCTTGAGGATTGTCTGGGAGGCTTTGCAATACTAATTACGGAAAATGATGGAGTCAGCCCTGTACTTAGGACTGACATAGTCGGCAGACATACAGTAGGTACCGGCTCGTCGCCTCAGGCCGTAATGGAATCCTTGATAACAAAGCCTTTGGATAAAGTCGGAATGAAGATAACTGATGTAGACAAGTACTCCGTAGAAATGCAGAACCCGGAAATAACAGAAGCAGCAGGAGCGGGTGACGTTCCTCTGGCAAACTATAAAATGATAGCAGCTTTAGGTGCAAAGAGGGGAGACATTGATAAGACGGCAATGCCATCATTCATCAAAGAACATGGGATGCCGGGATTTGCACCTACACAGGGTCATATTCCTTCGGGAGTGCCGTTTGTCGGAGCTGCAAGGGAAATGATCATGTCAGGCGCCATTGAGAGGGCAATGATAGTAGGAAAAGGAAGCCTTTTCCTTGGCAGAATGACTAACCAATTTGACGGCGTATCCATCATAATGGAGAAAAATACAGGCAGGGAAGAATCAGCAGGTGCTGTTTCCAAAGAAGAAGTGAAGGAAATGGTGGCAGAAGCAATGAAAGATTTCGCATCCTTCTTACTGAATGGAAAGCAGGGGTGATTTTAATGTCTGAAAATCAAGTCAAGTCAATGATTGGAGAAGTATTTAACGAGATTGCCGACGCCATTATGACCGGGGAATTCGGGAAAAAGGTAAAAGTAGGCCTCACTACTCTCGGCAGTGAGCATGGTACTCAGGAGCTTGTAAAGGGAGCAGAGGCTGCCGCAAAGAAGTACAGCGACTTTGAAGTTGTGCTGATTGGACCTAAGGTTGATACAGAGCTTAGGATAGTTGAAACAGACAATGAAGAAGAGATGCATAAGAAGATGGATGAGCTTTTGGACAATGGAGAGCTGGATGCTGCCCTTACTATGCATTACAGCTTTCCGATAGGCGTTTCCACAGTGGGCAGGGTTATTACCCCGGGTCTTGGCAGGGAGCTTATACTTGCCACTACTACAGGCACTTCATCAACTCACAGGGTTGAGGGGATGGTCAAAAATGCCCTTCATGGAATAATTGCTGCAAAAGCTTTGGGCATTAAGAATCCAACAGTAGGAATACTTAACGTGGATGGTGCCAGACAGGTTGAAAGAGCCCTAAAGGAACTCAGAAGTAACGGATATGACATTAATTTTTCAGAATCCGTAAGAGCTGACGGGGGTGTGGTCATGAGAGGCAATGACCTGCTGTCGGCCGCAGCAGATGTCATGGTAATGGATACACTGACCGGCAACCTTATGATGAAGATATTTTCTGCATTCACAACCGGCGGCAGCTATGAGTCATTGGGATACGGTTATGGGCCCGGTGTAGGAGATAATTACGGCAGGATAATAGGCATATTATCCAGAGCTTCAGGAGCACCGGTAGTATGCGAAGCGCTGAGATATATGGCAAGCTGCGCTAAGGGCGGGCTTACCAGGATAGCCAGGGAAGAATATGAGAAAGCCAGAAAGGCCGGACTTGACAGCATATTAAAGGGACTGACAGCTGATAGTGCTAAAGCCGCACCGAAGCCGGAAGTAAAAGAGCTTGAGAAGAAACCGGTGACAAAATCAGTAGCTGGAATAGATATTCTTGAGCTTGAAAATGCTGTGGCCTCTCTTGCCGAAGAGGGAATATACTCAGAAAGCGGAATGGGCTGCACAGGGCCGATAGTACTTGTAGCTGAGGAAGATTACAGCAAAGCCATTGATGTGCTTTTGAAAAACAGGCATATTACTGAAAGGCCTTTAGACTGCAATTGTTAATTGAGGACAAGGAAAAGACGCGGGGATGTGAGACACGGGGACGTTTCTCCTGTCTCACCCCATGTCTTTACGTGTCCTTTTGTATTTGTCATATAAAAAATTAGGGTGGAAATTTTTGTTGTAAAATACTATAATATACTTGTAATGCAATTGTAATACGATTGTAATACAATAAATATCTAAATATTTTAAGGGGGAAGATTGATGTTTAAAAAA
>JAKJBT010000084.1 GCA_022706865.1 Bacillota bacterium | reverse complement strand
TGGGATTTACGTGAGGTAAATCCAGCACATACCAACACGATGTTGGGTTTATGTGCGTCAGGATTTTACAAGTATCAAGCTCTGATTCTGTCCAAAGCTAATATCGTGCGAGTCGGGATATAAGGCTAGTGCTCTTCAGGATGACTGCAAACTTCAGATACGCCGCATTATTCTACTCTACCGTTATCTTATCCTTCATTTTGCTGAACTTGGCTTCCCCTATACCGCTTACCTTCTTAATATCCTCAATGGTATTGAAGGGTCCTTTCTGTTCCCTGTATAGTATGATTGCTTTTGCTGTAGCCGGCCCCACTCCCTCAAGTGTATCCAGTTCTTTTTCACCTGCTGTATTGATATTTATCTTTCCCTGCTTGTTAACTGCCGCACTCTTGACCGTATTAACCCCCGGAATTGTCTTTCCTGTTCCTTGAGGGCTTTCACCCTTCTTTGGGATGTATATCATATCTTCATCAGCAAGGCTGTATGCAAGATTAACAGCCTCCAAATCAGCTTCCTCAACAACTCCCCCCACCAGTCCAATAGCCTCATCAAGCCGTGTTCCCTCCATGACCTTTACTACTCCGGGATTCTTGACAAAACCGCAGATATATACGGATATTTCCGCAGGCTTTGTTTCAGCCTGTGCTTCTGCCTGATGCGGGACAGCCTCAGCAAGGCTTATCTCCGTAGCCTTTTCCCGCCTTATATATATGGTACCGCTTATTATGACCAGAACAATTATGACAAATGCAAGTATTGATTTTTGTGTCCTTGAAATATAAACCATCTTGAACCTTTACCCTCCTTCGTCTCACTAGTAATATACATATTTCTACATTTTCTATTTATTTCCTTCTTTTCCATGTTGCAATAATTATCCTATTTATTCCCAATAAAATTATTCAAAAAACCTTTGCCAAAGGGGTGCCATCGGCAAACTTTTTTGATATACTAGTGGTTGTTGACACAAGACTCATTCAATTGTATGGGATAAACATAATTCACAAGGAGAAACGGATGAAAAGATTAATTACATATATTATGGTATTAAGTATTATGATGCCTTTTGTACGGGTTTATGGAGATGTGCCCGAGGTTACCGCTCCATCAGCCATTTTGATAGATGCCGAAACAGGGAAGGTCCTGTACGAAAAAAACGCGGATGAAAAACGATATCCGGCAAGTACCACAAAAGTGATGACAGGGCTTCTGGCAGTTGAGCACGGGAAGTTAGATGAAATAGTCACTATAGGCACGAATCCTCCTCTTGTTGAGATTGGAAGCAGTCAGATTTACCTTGTGCCGGGAGAGCAGCTGACCATGGAGCAGCTGCTTTATGCCTTGATGCTGGAATCTGCTAATGATGCCGCCGTAGCCATAGCAGAGCACATTTCAGGTTCTGTGGAGGAATTTGCAAAGCTTATGAACAGCAGAGCCAGGGAACTGGGTGCCACAAGCACAAACTTTGTCAATCCCAACGGCCTGCACAATGATAATCATTATACGACTGCAAGAGATCTTGCTATGATTGCAAAGCATGCAATGACTTTGGAAAAGTTCCGGGCTGTGGTCAAAGAAGTCAAATATACCATCCCAAAAACAAATAAACAGGAGGAAAGGAACTATATAACAAACTCCAACAAACTTATATGGGAAATATACGATAGGTTCAGATATGAGTATGCCACAGGCATCAAGACCGGCTATACCACCAAAGCAAAACAGTGTCTGGTAGGCGGGGCAAAAAAAGGAGACCTGGAGCTGATATCCGTAGTTATGGGTGCTGAAGGACAAAATATGTACAGCGACACTGTTGCCCTTTTTGAATATGGTTTTTCCAGCTTTCAGAAAGTGCAAATACTGAAAAAAAATCAGATAGTAACTACTGTATCAATAAAAGAAGGTCAGGAAAAAATAAATCTCCTTGCTGCTGAGGATTTCTCAATGATACTTTCCGAATCTGAAAAAGAGAATATTACTACAGAAATTGAGACCAAGGCTGGATTCAGGGAACCTATCGAAAAAGGTGAGGTATTGGGAGAAATGATTGTATATGCAGACGGAAAAGAAGTAAAAAAGATAGGACTCCTCTCCTCTGTCGCAGTCGAAGCCGAAAAAAAGCCAAGCATGTGGTGGCTTTGGGTCATTGCAGGTTTTCTGCTGTATCGGACAATAGTCACCATATACAAGGTAAGACGCAGAAAAAAATACAGAAATGTCACATATATAAAAAGATAGCTGTGTCGCATAATTCTTATTATGCGACACTCCTTTTTCTATCCTATGTATGCTATGGCTTCAATTTCTATAAGCGCATCCTTGGGCAGCCTGGCAACCTCCACACAGGATCTTCCCGGCTGCTTCTCAGTAAAATATTGCCCATAAATTTCATTGATTTTTGAAAAATCGTTCATATCCTTTATAAATACTGTAGTCTTGAGCACATTCTCCAAACTGCTCCCTGAAGCTTCAAGGACAGCCTTGAGATTCTCAAGGCACTGTTTGGCCTGAGCCTGGACACCCCCCTCAGGAAATGCACCTGTACCGGGATCAACCCCTATCGCACCTGAGGTAAATACCATGTTCCCATACTTTACAGCCTGTGAATACGGGCCTATAGCTCCGGGTGCCTTTTCAGTGCTGATGATTTCTTTTGTCATTATATATCCCTTCCTTCATTATTAATCATTTACTCTCGTCTCATCCAGATAATTATAAACAGTATATCTTGATACGCAAAGAACCTTGGCAACATAGTCGATGGCTCCCTTTATCAGGAATACTCCCTTTTCGTCCAGCATCTGAACTATATTCACCTTTTCCTCCTTTGATATGAAGGCAACCGGCTTCCCGACAGATTCCAATGTCTTATTCACTATACTGCTCAGCATCTCATTTACCGTGTTTCCAAAGCTTTCGTCTTCTTCGCTGAAATCTGTTTCTTCTATTATATTGGTTAAATTATTAATAATGTTTCTGGCTATTGTAAGCTCTGAAATATCATAATTGATGCACAGAAAACCAATAAGCTTCCCATTTTCATCCTTTATAAACAACGACGAGGATTTCAGAAGCTTACCGTCCTTTGTCTTCTTTCTG
Organism: Bacillota bacterium; assembly: GCA_022706865.1. Next base: position 3,969 of record JAKJBT010000084.1, on the reverse strand, counting down.
TAGTTCACTATAGGCTTGTCAAATTGCCCGCTGCGCAGTGTAGCCAAACCATATTCAGTCATAGGGCTCCCGATGCTTCTTCCGGTTATGTGTCCGTTGGCTATCGCAATAACAGAGCTTTGAGGATTTCTTATATCATGCAGTACAACCTCACAATTTTTTCCAAATGTATTTGCTATCCCCTCTACCAGCGGTATAATGCCTTTAAGTAAAGGATGCAGATCTTTACTCATATTAACACCCCTAAGCAATATTAAATTATCATTTATTCATTATCCACAAGAACCGTTTTTGCATCCACCCAGAGTCTTTCCAGATTATAAAATTGTCTTTCTTCATCATGGAACAAGTGGACTACTATATTTCCATAATCAAGCAATATCCATCTGCCGTTTCTGAATCCTTCCTTATGATGCATTTCATAACCTGCAAGAGCCATTTTTTCTTCAAGTTCATCGCTCATTGCCTGCACTTGTGTTGTAGAGCTTCCTGCAGCAATTACAAAGTAGTCCGATATAGTAGTAAGCTCATGAATATCCAATAGCTTTATATCCTTTGCCTTCTTGCTCTTCAGGAGTTCGACAGCTTTGTTTGCCATTTCTGTTGATACTGAGATCAAATGCACCCCTCCGTTTTTCTCTATTATCTTACAATTGTTATATCATATTTATTATCATTGTCAATATCAATTTATGTCATCTTGAGCCAATGCCGCTTTCTGCCTCCTCCGGAGCATTATCATTGTCCGCCGGCAGCAATTCCGTCTCCTCCGCAGGCTCCTCTACCCCAAGGCCTATCCGAATCTCCTGCATCATCTCCTTGAGCTTGGCTTCATCATGCAAAAAGTATGAGACTTTGTTTATGTATCCGTCGATTCCCGGAAGCGTATAAAAACTCACATTCTCCATTTTTATATCTTTGATATTAATAGCATAATGTGCTATATCACTGTTTTCAAGATTGGTCTTAATGCATTTGGACATTGCATCGGCGATGGTCAGTGCTTTTGGTATCATCTTGGGGCTTGTAAGCTTGTCGATGAATGCCTTGATAAGCTGCTGCTGGGCTCTGATCCTGCCAAGATCCTGGTCGGGATATCCCGATCTGAATCTGGCAAATTTCACAGCATCCTTGCCATTGAGCACCTGCAAACCCGGCTTTAAGTGAATATACAAATCCTGAACAGGGTCCTCATAATCCATGCCCCGGGGCACATTTACCGTTACTCCCCCCAATATATCTATTATCCTTTCAGCTCCTTTAAAAGTTACCTTAACATAATGGTGTATAGGAATATCCAGAAGATTGCCCACAGTCCGCATTGCAAGGGCAGTACCTTCTTTTTTTGCGGCTGCTGCGTTTATTTTGTCAATACCATATCCCGGAATCTCAACCCTGGTGTCTCTTGGTATGGAAAGCAATGCAATTTTTTGGTTTTCCTTATTATAGCTGACCACAATCATAGTATCCGATCTTGCTTCATCAATACCCATTACCAATGTGTTTATTATTACATCCTCTTTCGAGTCTTCAGGCTCAAGTTCGGGATTCTCTTCAATAGTCTTGACGAAATGTTCATCAGTCATATTTGACTTATATTTATAATATATTCCTCCAATTATCGTAAAAAAAACTAAAAACGATGCCAAAAAAATTATTATATATTTTTTCAAGCTTGTAAACCTCGTTTTCTTAATATTTCACGCCAGGCACAGCGATTTTTTTTACATGCTGCTGTCATGGCACTGCATTCCATTCTCCTCAGCTTCCTTAAGCAAATGATTTCTGGCAAGTATTGTATCAATATGCACAAATCCGTTCTTTGACAATATGTACAGGATAGACGAATTAAAAGCCAGAAGCAGAGCCTTGTCCAGGTTCCTGAAGGCTAGTCCCCTCAGCTCTTCCACTCCCGGGAAACTCCTTGCAGGTTCGATAAAATCCGAAAGGTAAATTATTTTTTCAAGAAGAGACATATTCTCTTTGCCGGTTGTATGATGTCTTACAGCGCTTAATATCTCCTCATCCTCAATGGCGAAAACTTTTCTGCAAATATGTACTGCAGCAGGGCCGTGCAATAGCTCCCCAATACTCAGAGTCAGCTCATCCGCCTCAATACCTTCTTCCTTCAGGTATTTCAATTGAAGGGGCTTCTCAAGGTCCCTGGCACAATCATGCACCAGACCTGCAATTTCTGCTTTGAAAGCATCGTATCCGTAAAATTCGGCAAGCTTCTTAGCTGTTTTACTCACATTAATAGAATGTGTATATCTCTTTGAAGATATGGTCTTTCCAAGATACTCCGTTATCGAGTTCAAATCCAGCAAATAATTCACTCCTTGTAAAGTCCGTTCCTATGTATATATGCTTCCACCTCTTCCGGGAGCAGATATTTTACAGGCTTTCCGTTCCTTATCCTTTCTCTGATGTCTGTAGAAGATATTTCAAGCAATGGAACTTCAAGGCATATAATTTCTCCATCATATTTAGACGTAATTTCCGCTATTTTTTGTTCCAATTTCCGAATATCAAATCCGGGCCTGGTAACAGCAATAAATTTGCAGAGAGTCAAAAGCTCCCCTATCTTGTACCAAGTCAGCAGCTCCAGTACTGCATCGGCTCCTGTTATAAAATATATTGCAGGAGCTTCGCCATATATACTTCTCAGTTCCTTCATTGTGTTAAAAGTATATGTAATCCCTGCCTTATCCACTTCCAGGCGGGACACTTCAAACCCGGAGTTCGAAGAAGTTGCGAGTGCTGTCATACTGTATCTGTGCTCTGCATCGCTGATCTTTTGCGACTGCTTATGGGGAGGGCTTCCCGCAGGTATAAATATGACCTTGCTGAGTCCAAATTCTACTCTTGCCGCCTCAGCTGCCGCAAGATGCCCGTAATGAATCGGGTCAAAGGTACCACCCATAATCCCGATCCTGCTTAGCCCATTATCAACTGCATCCTCGTACATATAAATACCTCTGTATTTTTTATGAATTACGTTAATTATACAATAATATACAGAGTTTTTAAAGTTTTTCCATTAATTCCCGGGCTGTCTATTGCCGGGGGCCCATTTTTCTGCCGGCCATATCCTCCTGGAGCCCCCTGCTTAAAGATATCAGGTTTTTCAAAAACTGCTCGATATACTTTGTATCAAAATCGACCCTAACCCCATTGACAAACCTTTCAATGATTTCTTTTTCCCTTGCCGGATCATATATTTTCATATTTCTGCCTGATTTGTATTCCCCCATTTTTTGGGCAATTGCCATTCTTTCTATAAACAGCTTCACAAGCATATCATCAACTTCATCTATCTCCTGTCTTAAGATTTCAAGCTCATCCAATACAAACACATCCTCGATTCATATTTTCTGCTATTGCCAATCATGCTCATCACTGATTTGTCCCCCTGCATGGAATCCGTATCAGGACCCTTGCATCCCCATAATAAAAATCAGGCTCTGACGAGCCGTATTTGAAAATTTATTTTACAAAGGCCGGATTATTGAAATAATGGAGCAATAATTGTCAGCAGAAAGGCGATGATAACCAATATGCTGATTACTGCAACCACTTTTCTTTTCACAAAACCACCCCCGCTATTGAATATAAGATCTGCTCCGTCATTATGTTCAAAAGGCAGACTTATGTCTGCCGTTATTTTTATACTTCTATTTCTTTTCTGAGCTTGCGCCGATGAGTTTCGTATCCAGGATCACCCTTTTTCCATCCCTTTCTGCTCTTTTCGGTATTGGCAACAAAACTCTCGTTAATAATGATTTCGTTTTTTGCCAGGCAGAAATATGTGGCGGTGTTCTGTTTACAGTTTTCGCAATGCATGCAGTTCATCTTCTACAATTGACCTCCAGTTCTTCATTCAAAATACTCAAATTCCAAATCCAGCATCCTAATTGTATCACCGTCTTTAACACCTAACTGTCTCAGCTCATCAACGATACCCCTCTT
>JAKJBT010000083.1 GCA_022706865.1 Bacillota bacterium | reverse complement strand
AAGTTTTTATGAAAGGCAGACCAAGAAGGATACCTTTGTATTGTCCGTTAAGAACTTTCTGATTATTAATGTGGTGCAAGTGCTGGCAATAGGGGCCACCATAATTATTGAAGGACTTATATAGCAACAAGGGCTATTGCACAATAGTAGAATAATGCGACGTAGTTATAAGTTTGCATAACCAAGCAAGAGCTTGTATAGTATAGCAGGGCACACTTTTATGCATTTTGGTAACAGGCCTCTGATATGGCTTTGGTAAAAAGTTCGTGAAGCCGGCATGGACGCCGGCTTAGGTGTCTCGGGCCATGGAGGGCCTTTTGGCACCGTCAGAACTTTTCCAAAGGCATATCAGTAGCCCTGTCAAAATCATAATCCGTGTGCATCGCTATACTATACTGTCTCTTGCGGAGGATTATGCAAACTTCAGTAATGTCGCATTATTCTTCAGATTGCACAAACTTTACTCCGGTGGCTTTAATAGCCAGGTTTACGGCATTATAGACCACAAGGGTAACAAATATATTCGTTACTGCAGTCGGAAGCACTATTCCGGCAAATAATGCCGGAAAAGGTGCCGGCAGTCCTACAAGAACCAGTGCCGTAGATAAGAAGACGGTGCCGCTTATTATAGTACCTATGAATGCAATAATACCTGTTGATACCTGTTTGAATTTAAATTTATCCGATACCTTAATCATTAAATAGACTGCAAAGCTGGATACAATTTTATCTACAATATTAGCAATCTGACCTCCCGGAAAGGTTGTGGTCAAAGCAGTAATGAAACCCGCAAGCAATCCTGCAAGAATTGTGCTTTTCAGATCCCTGCTTATTAAAAGAGCAACAAACAAGAAAGCAAGCAGAAAATCAAATTTCATGTTTCCTATTGTGCCGGGAGTTATCTGGTGCATTATATAACCTATGGCAAGCAGCAATGATATGAGGATGTTCTTTCTTAAATTCATTATCAATCTCTCCTTTAAAATTATAATTCTTTTTATTGAACCTGCTTAAAAACCCAACAGTTCATAACATTGCATTCACCTCCCATACAAAATAAAAAACCTTCCATCCCTATAAAGGGACGGAAGGTATAATCCGCGGTACCACCCAGTTTAGACAAAATATTTGTCTCTCTCTACAGATACGGAGCAGAAATGATGCTCGATATCCTGATTCTTTAACGGGAATCTCCCGGCTTCGGCTAATATTCCGAAAAATCGAAGGTTCGCCTGACTTCTCGCAAGTCCATTCGCTGCATATCCTGTTACCGGGATTACACCACTTCCGGCTCGCTGAAAACTCAATATCGCAGGTACTAATCTTGTTCATGGAATTTCTGTTGTTTACATTTTAATCTATGTTATCACGAATTTCTTAATCGGTCAACAAAAATATTTTACCAGCCCAAGCCTTTTATAAAAAGCCTCAGGAGCATTGCAAGGGATTCTGCGCGGGCCATATAATTATTTGGCTTCAAGGTGTTGTCAGGATAACCTTCAAGGACATTTTCCACCACCTGGCCGGCTGCCCAGCCGGGAATATCGGCGGAATCCTTAAAGCTGTTCAAATCTGCTGCCTTGAAATCCTTGAATTTCTTAAGAGCCCTGCTGACCATCACTGCTGCTTCTATTCTTGTTATGGGTTCAAGAGGCTTGAAGCTTGAGCCTTCAAAGGGTACCAGGCCGGCTTTTGTGGCTTTTGCAGCTGCTGCTCTCACCCATGGAGATATTTCCGATGCATCAGTATAGCTCTTTGCAAGGATGCTTTCTGTTTCACTATCCGTGATATCAGGGAGGAGTATGTTATCGGGATTCATGTTCATAATACGGGTTACAAACATTGTGAACTCTGCACGGGTGACCTTTTGTCCAGGCCTTGCCACACGCATGTCGGAATCCTTCAAAGCATAGCCCTCGATTAAACCAAGGCCGTTCATCCTGTTTATCAGCTGTTCTGCCCAATGGCTGTTTATATCTGCAAAGTGGGGCTGGATTACTCCAAATACAACAAACCAACCCTTATAGCCTCCGTCATTTATGGCCTTTACCTTGCCGCTTCCATCGGTGTATGTGGCAAGGGCCACCCACTTGCTTACATAAGGATTCCAATAGTATATTCTGGCATTATGTGTGGGGTTTTCTGTAAGGGTATCCTTGTTGTAGCTGAGGCTTATTTCATCGCTTACCGTATTTATTTTTACCGGTGTGCTTAGAACGATATAGCCGGGCATCCTGTCTACCAGTGCATCATCGGGTAATCCTTCAACGGGCGGCGGTGTTTCCTTCGGAGGTTCCGCAACAGACGGCTTATCTTTGTCTTTCTTATCCCTGGGCCTTGATGGGGCGGTATCATCATCTGTTATGGTTAATGTGGCTGTTTTGGGTGTGCTAAGGGTTACAGGGGAACCGCCAATCCATAACGTATCTCCCTCAACTGATCCGGAACTTTGCGCTTCCTGCCCGGGGAAACTCAGCTTGAGATTCACCGTTTCATTTGCCTCGTCCTTATTATCATCAATTATGGGTACACGGAAGGTCCTTTCACCGGCTTCCCCTCCAAAGTGCAGCAGGCCTGACACGGCAGTATAATCCTCACCTTCAGAGGCAGTACCGTCGAAGGTTTCATAGACAACCGAAAAAACCGTCTCCTCTTCTTCCCATTCGTAGCTTGAGAACAGCTTAGATGCTTCTATTGGACGAAAACCTGAAAAAAGCACTTTTATTTCCGAATAGTTTTTTCCGGTGTTTTCATATACATTTTCTGCCACCGTGTATGAAGAGCTGCTGAATTTGACAGTTGCCGAATCATTGTCATCGATATAGATTTTTGCTCTTATTATATCTCCCAGTTCAGCATCTTCCGCATCGTATATCAACAATTCTATGTATTTACCGGGATCGACTACATCATCATCTATGATGCGTATTCTAATCATTTCTTCCGACTCACTGCCGGAAAAGGTCGGGTAGTCCCCTAAAATTTCATAATCCCCAGGATTTGCATTGCCATAGACTTCATATGTTACGGTTACTTCACCTGAGAATCCGCCGAACCTCTCTACAGGGATTTCCAAGATACCGTGACTTTCATCAACACCGTAATAGATGCAGTCTCCTTCAAAGTAATCGTAACCGTCAATTACATCATCAACTTTAAACTGGATTATCCCGGGATTTTCATGGGCCTCTCCTATAAGCTCCCATTTGATATAGCAGTTGTTTATTGTAGTATCAGCTTTCGGTCTTATATCACCGGCGGGGTATTCCACAGGATATCTGTGTATGCAGGGATAAGCCACAAGGTAGTTGCCTTCATTGGTATTGCAGGCTACATCCAGTTTCGGGTCGAATGCATTGTAAATATTTTCCCCAAAGTCGTAACTGCTTCCGGATGGAACCAGAGAGTTGTTTGATTGCTGTCCCGCTCCAAAAGAACTTTCTTCATCTTGATAAAATAATCTAAACCATACTGAGAAATACCCATAGGGCAGGACAGGGTTATATACGGTAGACAGGTAATAATATTGTTCAGCAGAATCATCGGGTTCACCTGCTATTAGTTTTGTTTCTTCCTGAGATACGGAACCATCGCTATTGACAAGCACTCCGCAGATACTATCCTTTCTACCTTCAAAGTGAAGCCATGTAACGGCAAATTGACCGGAATTACTATTGTATGCAACAGAAGGATCCATTTGGTAGTGTTTCCCGGTATATACCGGTATTTCTTCATCAACAACTAATTCTCCGGCTCCGCTTCTTTCAAGGTATGCACCATAAATATTGAAGAGGGGGTCGTTTTCGCCGAATGTACGATCCCTTTCATCCTCCCAGACAACAAGGAACTTTTGAAGTTCAGTTGAGTATGCCGCAGATGGACTTGTCTGGAAACTTTCGGCGGTACAAATGGAAATATTATTGAGAGTCACGTCATAGTCATTATCAGCGGAATCATCATATGTTACCTCACACCCCAATATATCGCCGAGGTAGGAGGTCCATACCACCAGGAAGCTTCCTTCCTCGCCGTAAGCTACAGTCAGATTGTTTTTAGGGATGTAGCCTATGTCCTCGGCAATAATGAATGGAACATCTGTACACGGTTTCCCGTCTTCATCAAGGAAGCTTCCCAAGATATTTGTCAATAAGATGTAAGATTTATCAGGGTTTTCAAATTCTTCTGCCCATACTACCAGGTATTTGCCGTCACCATAGGCCACATCAGGAAAATCTCCCTCAGAATAATAGTGAATGTCCTTAAGTGCTTTACTGATCCGGAACGGACGTCCTTGTGCCTCTGCGGTATTGCTGATGAATTGCCCTACTATTCCTGGGTCATTGACATAGGAAGTTTCACCGGAAGGGTTTTCTGTGTCTGACAAGCGTGCTGCATAATATTCATTATACTCTTGATTCGCATATACCAGCAGATAATTGTTTTCTTCAGGATTGTAGGCCAGAGCGGGATTGATGCTTGCCATAGGCTCATACTCAACAGGTTCACCGATAAGTTTCAGGTATATGACTCCAGATCCGTCCCAACTGGTCAAGGAGGCCGGGTATGCAACCACAAAACTGTTTTGATTCGTATTGGCTGCTATTGACGGAGTTCCGCAGAATAACTGTTCATTATACTCTTCAGGATATATCAGCTCTGATCCGTAGGCAAGCTCAGGAGTCCAAGCGCCGCTTGTCAGGAGATAGTATGGTTTATAGTCTGAGGTCCATATGGCACAGGTATTGTCCCAGTAGTTGTTGTATTCAATTGAAATGTTTTCGTAATAAGTACCATGGCTGTACATTTCTTCGGTTTCTACGGTTATTGTCCCTGATTCGGCGATGCCTACAGCTGCAGCATATAAGTCGTATGTATACCCGTCGGTGCTGTTGCGGTTATCGGACCAGGCAACTATGAATTCCTCATTAAAATTGTCATAGGCCACAGAAGGATCTCTTCTGGTATTGTCTGCGGGGGATCCGCTTACAGATTTTACTGGGAAAGTCTGAACTTTGTTTCCGTTCTTAAGGTTGCATCCATAAATACCTCTGGTATAATAGTCTTCCCAGACGACCAAATAACAATTGTCCTCTTTTCCAAAAGCAACAGAAGGATTTGACTGGTTGCCATTATGACCACAGATTTCTTCAATTTCGCCCATTATGGGAGTCTTGTCATAATCTACGATCCTGCCATAAATATTAGTACCCGACGAGTGGTCCTCAGGGTCATAATCCTCCCACACAACCAGGAATTCTCCGTTAATATCGTTGTATGCTATGGCAGGACCGGATTCACAGTACTTGTCAATGTCACTTATTAAAAAGGTATTTCCGTCAGCACTGCCGTCCGGATTTACAAACTGGCCGACCAGTTTGGCATCTCCATAGTCATCCAAGGAGCATTCCCATATAACCAGGAATTTTTTGTTGATGCTGTCGTAGGCGACTGCTGGATCTTCAATGTTTATACCATATTCAAGGTCTTCATCATCATAAATATAGGATAAATCATTATCAAACCTATAGTAATCATAACCTATCCATTCCGCGTTTTCATCGGCAAAGCGGCCATAAATGCCGAATCCATTTTGAATGCCCTTATATACTACAAGATAATTGTCTGCATCTTTGTTGAAAGCAAGATCGGGATTCATCCCATAATAAGGCAATGCCATTGTACCGTATGCCGAAAAAGCCAGCTGGATTTCTCCGTCTTTAATGTCACCCATTTCGCTTATTGGTATTTTAAACTCGTACAGCTTATGCTGGTAATCAACCTTATCGGTATATGTAAACGATGCCTGACCCCATTCTGTATCAGGTACCGATATCTTGAACTCTTTCACTTCGCCGCCGGTCTTTACATATACCTTTGAATAGTCCTTGTCTCCATCCATTATATTATCAGGTGTTACATCCATTACTACATTGAGGAACTCATCATCATTCATGACCCAACAGTAAATGTATCCTTCAGGGTGTCCTGTTCCGGGCCGGCAGTATTCTTTGAAGAAAGGCTCCAAGCCTTCTATCTCCTCCAGGTTTCCGTCAACTGTGAGAGCCCTGCTTACAGAGTCAAGCTTGTAGCTGTAGAATTCAGAATTCTCGGTAATAGGTTTGTAGTTATTTGAGCTTGGGAATTTAAACGGCTCTTTGCTTATGTTTTTACCCTCTATTCTCCCCGTAACTGTGAGGACATCATTGCTCCTGTTTGCCGGGAACACTAGCTCTATTCCTTCCGGGGCAACATTCGCCAGATCCAGATCCCTTTTGGATAGCTTGATCAGAAGTATTCCGTCATCACAGTTGACACTTTGCGGAGCCTCACCTCCCAAAAGCACAGAATCAAGATGGGCCGCCTCTCCACCTTCCTGACTGATTTTTACGGCTGCTGAGCTGTTTTCTGCCAGCCAGCCTGACAAGTCCAGAGATTTTTCCTTCAGGAACATGTCATACCCCAGTCTGCCTGCCTCTTGCCACTGTCCATGCTTAAATACCGATACCACATACTCACCGTTTATATTTTCTTTTTCTGCCGGAACTGCCTGCTGTGACGGCTGGTATGCCTGAGCTTGGCAGTTTGCAAGCAGCGGCAGTGCATCGACGGATACCATGGCAAGACACAAAAGCACACATAACAGGGCCAGGGCTTTTGGTTTTTTCATGCATTTTTCCTCCTTTCATTTTATTACTTTCTGGAATATATATGTGAATTGTCCGGAATAAAAACCCGCACAGTAAAAGCCATTCAAAAAAATGAAAAACCGCCCTGAGAGGAGCGGTTGCACTATTGACTCCGCATGCTCCAAGTGCCCATTTAGGGAGCATACCTCACAGTCTTCCCATAATATATAAAGGTTGATGCTATAATTATAGGGAAGCTTGGGCGCAAAGCAGGTAATAATGCGCTGTCGCATATTATTTTTCATATTACTTTTTATGGCAATTTTAAATATGCAATACTTTCAAGGTATATATTTCAGCTGATTATGACACAAAAAATTAAAAAAGTGTCCCCCCGCTTTTCGCCTCGCTATATTCAAAATTTTTGCTATAAATATTGCTTATAATTCTTGATAACTTGCAAAACCTGCGATATTATTGAGGCAATGGGTATGCAGAACGAAAGTCTCAGCAACTTCGGTAACGAATTG
>JAKJBT010000082.1 GCA_022706865.1 Bacillota bacterium | reverse complement strand
TTCATCTGCAATAAAAGTAAATATATCTCCGGCAATATCATCCGCCATGGGATCATCGTTGCCATACTTTGGTGCATCAAGGCATGCCTTGTGAAGCTCTTCGTAACCCTCAAAATCATTGTCCAGTGCCTCTAACAGCTTCTCCATGGTTGCCTGCCTTGTTTCGTAGATAATATGCCGAACTGCAGCAATACTGTTAATCAGGTCTGCTACACCAATTAGAATAATACCATTCCCGGTATTGTACTTCGCTCCGCCCCAGGCGTAATCCTTTGCCTTCTCAATGCACTCCTTGAAGGTCAATGAAAGGGCGGGGCAAGGGCGGTTCATTCCAATCTCGTCAATGACATGGCTTCCCTTCACAACGGCTCTGATTGCATAGGCAATTTGCTTCTTAACTGCCGTGAGAAACTCTTCGTATGTTAAAAAATCCGTGGGATCACCTGTTCTTTCGGAAATATACCTGCCGCTTTTCCTGTTCTTTCCGTCCAACAGCGCAAATTCAACCATACTTCCAAGATTAATATCAGCAAGTGCCGTATACTGACGCAAACGTCCCTCCAGGTTGGTTTCCACGCAGCCGCACGGATTCCAGTTGTAAGCTTCTTTTAATGGAATGCCCTTGTTCATTAGCATCATAATTCCCACATCATCATTATGGAAAGCCGGAAAGCCTGTTCCAAGACTGATTAACTCCACTACTTTTCTTAAAAAAGCATTGGGGTTTCTAGCCAGGTTATAGCGAACCGACAGAGATGGCTGATAGAGCTGTACATCCATGGTAGCCTGGAGCATCATATAGGAAAGGTCGTTAACGGCATCTCTCCCGGTGCCATCTACCCCTCCGACACATACGTTCTGAAACATGGGATATCCGGCAGCAAACTCTGCGGTTACTGCATCCTGAAAAAGACACGGCTCACTGAACTTCACCCAAAGGCAGTCCAACAGCTCCTGAGCCTCCACGGGCGAGATGCGCCCCGCTTCAATATCAGCCTTATAGTAAGGCCATAGATATTGATCCATACGTCCCGGATTATAGCTTGCAGCATTCTGCTCCATGAAAATACAGATATGATAGAAATAAAATGACTGTACAGCTTCCCTGAATGACCTGGCAGGATTTGCAGGAACATGGCGGCAAACTTGCGCTATTTCCAAAAGTTCCTTCTTCCTCTGCGGGTCCTTTTCTTCAGCAGCCAAACGGTCAGCTTCATCAGCATATCTCTCCGCTAATTTGATTATACCATCAGCCGCAATTAAAAGAGCTTTCAAATAGTATTGCTTTTCATAGCCACCGGGGACAGTGATATCAAGCTCTGACAGCCGTTTTTCCACCACTTTGATGATTCCCGAGATTCCTTCACGAATCAGCCACTCATATCCGGCTGTAGTCTCTCCCCATCCGCGAACAGCCTTACGGTCTATATACACGACTCCATTATCCCTCAGAGCACGCGTATCATCAGGAATCTGTGCAAGCCATTCTTCATAGTTGGACCGGCCTTTCCAATAAGGACGTATCTCTTCTTCAAATATCTTTCGATCCTCAGGTTTCAGATAAAAGGGATCATAACGGCGCTCGCTGATGGTATCCAGCTCATCATTCAGTACTGACCAACAAGAGTCAGCGCATAAAATACCCGCCCTGGTCTTACTTCCCGAGCAGCCCACAATTAGTTCATCATCCCATATGGTAACTGTCTTTTCAAGGCACTGCTTACGAAAGGCCTTGGCCTTCCTGACAACAAGGGGTTCCCCTTCAGCCTCACGAAAACCTTCGGTAAGTATTCTTGCATTTTCAAGATCCATCTCCGGACGAGTCTCCAGCACTCTGCCTTTCAGCCGTCTTATTCGCTCCATATATTTTGGTTCATGTGTTGTTTGGGACATATGGACACCTCCGTTAAAAATCATATGAGAGATATCATTATTCCAAGTGTTGACACACGATCTATATGCTGCTATCTATATCAAGCATATCATTCGGATTATTTTTTGTCACTCAGAATCTTTTGTATAATTATTCTAAATGTTTTTATTTTTAGCTGTACTCGGCGATTAATGTCTCAATTTATCATAAATTCAGCAAATTCCGTATGTTCAGAAAACAGTCTTTACATTAACTAGAATTTATGATATATTTTTTTACAAGAGTGCAAACAGTTCTTACAATATACGTGTATTTATGCGGTAATAACAGCACTTCCAATTTCAATGAATATACCGCATGAAATATATGAATCCTGCGTGCTTGTCGGTATTAGCTTTTGAATACAGATCACTTTTTCTGAACGAATATGTTAATTCATATTAGTAGTTGTCTAATGCATATGTACTAATTTTTACCATTATACATAATTATACCAAACGGAGTAATATACCATATTCAATACCGTCAAAGCTTTTTTTTATGTATGTTATACAAAATACGATTAAGCTCTGCTGATTATATACCTTATTGAGAATAGCTCGCTGATGGATTTGTCCAATTTATTGGGTTTAACCCTTTGGGTAAGAACCCATGTGATAAATTAATAAGGGGAGGGAAACTTGATGGTAAAAAGACTTATGATTTTGACGCTTATAGTTGTTCTTATGGCATCAGTGGTCGGTTGTGCAAAACCAGCCCAGCAGCCGGTTAATACAGGAGATTCATCTTCACCTAAGTTTGATGGTGAACTGCTGCTTGGTGTGATGGTACCTGTTACCGGATCAGAAGCTACTTATGGTAAGGATATGGAGAATGCTATTAAAATTGCAGTGGAGGAGATTAATGCTGCAGGCGGCCTATTAGGCAAGGAAGTAAAACTGACATTAGGAGATGACGGCTGTGATCCTCAGATGGGCAGCGCCGCTGCAAGCAAACTGGTATCGGCTGAAGTAAAAGCTGTACTTGGAGGATATTGCTCCGGTGCAACCATACCTACATTGAAGATTTATGGAGATGCCAAGGTACCCTTTGTTATTATAGCAGCCAACTCTACAAAGATAATTGAAGAAAATCCGGGTTGGGCATTCATGATCAACAGCCCCGGTTATCATCAGGCAACTGCTGCTGCTGACTGTTTTACTAAATTTGGTACTACCAAACTTGCCCTTGTCCATCAGGGAGACGGTTTTTCCGAGGATTTGGCAACCCTGACAAAAAAGGAATGGGAAAGCAGAGGCAAACAGGTGGTGGGCTTTGACGTAGTAAATAAAGGAGAGCAGGATTTCTCATCCTTGGTTACAAAGATTAAGTCCTCCGGTGCCGAAGGAGTATATTGGACCGCTTATCATGCTGATGGAGCTCTGTTGATAAAGCAGCTGCGCCAGGGCGGATTTACCGGTAATATTGTTGTAGCCGACGGTTCCAGCTCTGTACAGTTATTGGAGATTGCAGGACAGGCGGGAGAAGGAGTATACTGCACATCGCCTCCGGTTGTAGACTTCTTACCGGCAGCAAAGGAATTTATTTCAAAGTATACTGCTGCATATAATCAGCAGCCGGGTCCTTATTCAGGGCTTGCCTATGATGGCGCACATCTTCTGGCAGATGCTATAAGAAGAGCCGGAAGCACCGAACCGGATGCTATCAAAAGTGCATTGGAAGCTACTAAAGATTTTAAAACCCTTTCGGGGACGATCACCTTTACACCTGAGAAAGTCCTGGAAAAGAGTAACTTTATAATTATAAAAGGTGTAGGCGGCAAATGGGTTCTGGCTGAGTAAAAATGGTGGCGCAGGTCAGGTGTCATATTACTCCTGACCTGCGCATACTTACATAAATGAAAGGGTGGGCTTATGTCTTTTCGAGAAATAATAATTCAGCAGATGTTTAACGGTTTGCTTCTTGGCTCCTTTTACGGATTGGTCGCACTTGGGTATTCTATGGTTTACGGAATAATTAAACTGTTGAATTTTGCCCATGCAGATATATACATGGTGGGCGGATTTTGTAGTTTATCCTTATTGGCTTTCTTTGGGGGAACCTTTTTGGGCAATGGCTGGTTAGGGATAATTGCAGCCATGCTGATTACTATGATAATTGTTGGTTTGTTGGGCGTTGTAATAGAGAGGATTGCTTATAGGCCTCTGCGTGACGCTCCGCGACTTTCCCTTCTGATTACCGCATTGGGTGTTTCAATGATTTTGTATAATTCGGTAATGGTTATAACCGGGGGCGAATATAAAGCCTATAAGACCGGATTGGGTTATGAAGGCTTTTCTCTTGGCAGTGTGCATGTTACATACACTCAGGCAATTTTGATAATAGCGGCCGTTTCATTGATGTTTGTCCTTCATTTGTTTATTACCAGAACGATGTATGGCAAGGCAATGAGGGCAATATCCATGGATCTTGACTGCTGCCGCCTTATGGGTGTTAATGTAAATAAGATCATTGCCCTGACATTTTTTGTCGGTTCAGCACTGGCTGCTTCTGCAGGAATGATGGCAGGGGTGTATTATGGAAGCCTGCATTTCTTTATGGGCTTTGTTATAGGAATTAAAGCCTTTACCGCCGCTGTTATCGGCGGGATCGGGATAATTCCCGGCGCTATGCTGGGCGGAGTGTTGCTGGGCTTATTGGAATCCTTTGGGACACAAATTCCTTTTGTCGGCTCAGAATGGAAGGATGTATTTTCCTTTTCTATACTTATTCTTATACTGATCTTTAAACCAACAGGACTTTTGGGTAAAAAAGAAAGCGAGAGGATGTAGAGTCTATGAAGGAGAAACAGACTGCAGCTGCTCGAACAGCTATAAAACGTGATAACCCCTTGGCAGGATTTATAAATAGACTGTATATTATTTTTGACAATAGAAAAATACGTTACAGCGTTTTGGCGATTGCCGTAGTTGTGCTGCTTTATCTGCCTACAATCACCAGTATGTATTTTATGGAGGTTATGACCAACGTTTGGTTTAACGTAACCGTATGTCTTGGCCTTAACATAATAGTTGGGTTTGCGGGGCTGCTTAGCCTTGGTTATGCAGCATTCTTTGCGGTGGGCGCTTATACCACGGGAATACTGATTACACATTATGGAGTCAGCTTCTGGCTTACTCTTCCGGTCAGTGTTCTTATGGCAATTATTGCCGGACTGGCGATTGGAGCACCAACCCTGAAGTTGAGGAGCGATTATTTGGCTATTGTTACTCTGGGCTTTGGTGAGATTACCAGGCTGGCAGCAAGAAATCTGCAGATAACCGGACGTGCCACCGGACTGGTTGGAATAGACAGACCTGTCCTGTTTGGTATGACCTTGTATAAGATAAACCATTTTTATTACGCGTTTTTAATAGTGGCTATCCTAGCCATATTTGTATCGTACAGACTGCAGGATTCGAGACTGGGAAGAGCATGGAAGTGTATCAGGGAAGACGAGGATGCTGCAGAAGCAATGGGTATTAATGTTGTTGCGGTAAGGCTGTATGCCTTTGTTATAGGATCTGTCTTTGGAGCCGTAGCCGGTTCTTTCATGGCAGTAAAAATGACGGCAATATCACCTGAGTCGTTTTTGTTTACCCAGTCAGTTATGATTTTACTGGCGGTAGTACTTGGGGGTATGGGAAAGATTCCGGGCGTAATACTGGGGGCTTGTTCAATAGTTGTTTTCCCCGAGGTTTTCAGGGGGATTGGCGAGTATAGGATGTTAATATTTGGTTTGCTATTATTAGTTTTGATGATTTATCGTCCTCAGGGCCTGTGGCCTGAACGTCATACTTGATGCTTACTGCGGGGAAAAAATTTATATCGGACGGGGTGAACAATGTTGATATTAGAGGTGAAAGACTTAACATTAAGGTTTGGAGGACTCACAGCAGTCAATAAGGTGAGCTTCGGGATTGATGAAGGCTCTATTGAAAGCTTGATAGGACCTAATGGCGCAGGGAAAACATCGCTTTTCAACTGTCTGACCGGTTTCTACAAGCCCCAGGAGGGGGATATCCTGTTCCAGGGCAAGAGCATTATGAAGAAGAAACCTCATAAGATCACAGCTTTAGGTATGGCCAGGACTTTCCAAAACCTTAGGCTGTTTAAAAACTTAACTGTTATGGAAAATGTCATGTCCGGAATGCACTGCCGCGGCAGCGCAGGAGTAGCGGGTGCCGTTTTAAGGCCTCCTTCACAAAAGGCGGAAGAAAAAAGAATCAGGGAAGTGGCTTTAGAATGTATGGATTTTATCGGCATTTTGGACAAGAAAGATAGATTGGCAAAGAATTTACCCTATGGGGATCAAAGAAGGGTAGAGTGGGCAAGGGCACTGGCAACTCAGCCAAAGCTGCTGCTGCTGGATGAACCTGCCGCCGGCCTGAACTATGATGAAAAGATGCAGTTGATAGAGCTGATACGCCGCATTCGGGATGAGAGAAAAATGACCGTTTTTTTAATAGAGCATGATATGGGCCTGATTATGAAGGTTTCGGAAAAAATATTTGTAATTGACTACGGAGTCAAAATTGCAGAGGGCACTGCGCAGGAAGTTCAGAACAATCCCAGGGTAATAGAAGCATATTTGGGGAAGGAGGAGGATGCAGAATGAGTGAAGTAGTCCTTTCCCTTAAAAACCTGGCAACCCGGTACGGACAGATATATGCATTAAAAGGTATCAGCCTGGATGTCTGCGAAGGGGAGATAGTTACACTTTTAGGCTCCAACGGTGCAGGAAAGAGTACCACTCTTAAAACTATATCCAGTTTAGTGCCGGCATGTTCCGGAAAGGTGGAATTCTACGGAAAAGATATTACAAATGCGCCGCCCCATGATATTGTTGAGATGGGTATAATCCATGTTCCTGAAGGGCGCAGGATTTTTAAAGAGCTGAACGTTCAGGAAAACTTGGAAATGGGTTCGTTTACACTTAAGGATGATGCCGAAAGAAAGCGAAGAATGGATAAGGCACTGGAACTGTTCCCTGTATTAAAAGAAAGACGTAAGCAAATGGGAGGGCTTCTCTCAGGGGGTGAGCAGCAGATGCTTGCAATAGCGCGAGCTCTCATGACCAACCCTAAGGTGCTTTTGCTGGATGAGCCCTCAATGGGGCTGGCACCCATAATTGTTCAGGGAATAATGGACATTATCAAACAGATTAATGAAGAAGGTACTACAATCCTGCTTGTTGAACAAAATGCAAAGGCTGCCCTTAAGCTTGCCCACAGAGGGTATGTGCTGGAAACAGGAGAAATAGTAATGGAAGGAAAAGCTGACGTACTAAGTAAAGATGATAGTATAGT
>JAKJBT010000081.1 GCA_022706865.1 Bacillota bacterium | reverse complement strand
ATTAGTTTAGTTAATACAGCAAAACGAGTCAATTGATTTTGGGACATTAGATAATGCACCTCATTCTTCATAGTGACATTTTATCACGATAGTTTACAAGGTGACATTATCACACGATAATCACAAATAATACAATAATATATTGAAATTGGAACATGTATATAATATAATTTAATTAATCGGGACGTTATCATATAATACGGGACAAAATATGACCATGGGAGTAATGGTGATGAACGAATTTTTGAATTTGCAGAAAAGGCTGGTTCCGGAAGTAATAGAGATTACGGAAAAAAGATATAGTATCCTGAGGGCAATCGAGTTCAATCAGCCCGTAGGAAGACGCGCTCTTGCGGGGATACTCGGGCAGAGCGAACGTTGGGTAAGGAGTGAGCTTGATATTTTGAAGAGCCAGAATCTGATTTATGTACAGGCTTTGGGCATGATGGTAACAGATGAGGGAAATGAAGTGATAAACAAGCTCAGGGATTACATATCAGAACTAAAAGGGCTCAAGGACCTTGAAAAAGCAGTCAGGGAGATGCTCGGCATAAAAGAATTCATTGCAGTGCCGGGGGATACTGAGAATGAGCTTCAGGTAGTTGTTGAAATGGCCAAAGCGGCTTTTGAATATATCAAAGGAATAATAGAAGATAATGATATAATTGCGGTGAGCGGGGGCTATTCCGCATTATCAGTCGCCGAGAATGCGCGCAGGATTGATGCACAAAACATTACCATAGTTCCTGCCAGAGGCGGAATAAAAGCGGATATGGAGCGCCAGGCAAATATTGTTGCAGAGAAGTTAGCCAAGAATATCGGAGGCAATTATTATCTTCTGCATCTTCCGGACAATATAAATGAGGATATGCTGAAAAGGATGGCTGATGATCCGGATATAGCCAAGGTACTCAATTACATCGCTGAAACTGATATTTTGATATATGGTTTAAGCTCCTTTGAATCTATATCCAGGAAAAGAAATTTTACCGAAGAACAGGTTGAAAGGCTTAAGGCTTTGAATGTCAGGGCAGAGGCAGTAGGCTGCTATTTTGATTCTAACGGAAATATTGTATATAAATCCGGCAGCATAGGTATAAAACCGGAGCATTTAGATAGTATAAAAACTGTAATGTCGGTTGGCGGAGGAGCCCGGAAAGCCGAGGCTATAATATTGACAAGCAAGGGCAGAAAAAACAGAGTGGTTGTGACAGACGAAGCTGCTGCCCGTGAAATATATAAGATTTTAAAAGGAGGAAATTAAAATGGCATTAAGAGTAGGAATCAACGGTTTTGGAAGAATAGGGAGACCGGTTTTTAAAATCGCCTTGGAGAAGTTTGGAGACGATGCGGAAATAGTTTTGATAAATGATTTAACTGATCCGAAAACACTGGCACACTTATTGAAATATGACAGCACATACGGCAGGTATGGCAGAGACGTACAGGCTAAGGAGCATTCAATAGTTGTAGATGGGAAAGAAGTTGAGATATGTGCTGAGACGAAGCCGGAAAACATCAAGTGGGGAGACTACGGAGTTGACGTGGTTATCGAATCCACAGGCAGATTCACAAGCAAGGAAGCAGCAATGGCTCACGTGGCTGGGGGAGCAAAGAAAGTAATAATATCTGCTCCTGCAAAGAATGAAGACATTACAATAGTAATGGGTGTAAATGAAGACAAGTATGATCCTGAAAAACATATTGTAATATCAAATGCCTCCTGTACAACAAACTGTTTGGCACCTGTAGCCAAGGTGCTTCACGAGAACTTTGGAATCGTAAAGGGTCTGATGAATACAATACATTCATATACAAATGATCAGAGAATACTTGATCAGCCGCACTCAGACCTTAGAAGATCCCGAGCTGCCGCATTGTCAATAATTCCGACAACTACAGGAGCTGCAAAAGCAGTTGCATTAGTGCTTCCGGAGCTTAAAGGCAAGCTTACGGGACTTTCCATGAGGGTTCCCACTCCTACAGTGTCGGTGGTAGATTTGGTTGTTGACCTGGAAAGGAATGTTACTGTTGAGGAAGTGAATGCTGCTCTCAAGAGAGCGGCAGAAAATGAGCTGAAGGGGATACTTGAATATTGCGACGAGCCTCTTGTATCAATAGATTTCAAGCAGGATCCGCATTCCTCAATAGTTGATGCGCTATCTACAATGGTTATTCAGGATAACATGGTCAAAGTCATTTCATGGTATGACAATGAGTGGGGCTACTCCAACAGAGTGGTTGACCTGGTAAAATACATTTCTTATAAATAAGGAATCATCATTGATTAGGAGGATTCTTGTGATGAATAAAAAGTCCATACAGGAAATCGATGTTGACGGTAAAAAGGTGCTGGTAAGAGTAGACTTTAATGTGCCCTTAGATGAAAACGGCACTATCACGGATGACAGAAGAATAAGGGAAGCGCTTCCGACAATCAGGTATCTGAGGGAGCATAATGCAAAGGTCATTTTAATGTCGCACCTTGGAAGGCCCAAGGGAAAGTTTAATATGAAATATTCTCTGAAGCCGGTGGCTGAGAGATTGTCCGAGAAACTTGGAGCCGAAGTAAGACTCGCCGGTGATGTGATCGGGGATGCGGTACAGGCAATGACAGAAAGCCTCAAGGAAGGGGATGTGATGCTGCTTGAAAACGTCAGATTCTATGAGGAGGAAGAAAAGAACGACAAAGGGTTTTCAAAAAAGCTTGCATCTCTGGGAGATATATATGTAAACGATGCTTTCGGCACCGCACACAGAGCTCATGCCACAACAGCAGGCATTGCAGAATACCTGCCGTCTGCCGTTGGATTCCTGATAAAGAAAGAGCTGGATATAATGGGCAAGGCTCTGACTGCTCCGGAAAGGCCTTTTGTTGCAATATTAGGCGGAGCAAAGGTCTCAGACAAGATCGGCGTAATAGAGAACCTGATGGATAAGGTTGATACTCTTCTGATTGGCGGGGGTATGGCCTATACCTTCTTCGGGGCAATGGGTTATGAGATAGGAAAGTCCATATTTGAAGCCGATAAAGCAGAGCTGGCAGGTGAACTGCTGAAAAAAGCGGAAACAAAAGGCGTGAAATTGCTGCTCCCCGTTGATACGGTCGTTGCTTCTGAATTCAGCAATGATGCACCGAAAAAAACTGTGCCGGTTGCTATGATTCCAAAAGATATGATGGGTATGGATATTGGAGAGGATACAAGAAAAATCTTCTCTGAAATTGTCAAGAACGCAAGGACAGTTATATGGAATGGCCCAATGGGTGTATTTGAAATGCCGAATTTTGCAAAGGGCACCTTTGAATTGGCAAAAGCTATGGCTGAATGTACAGGGACAACAATCATCGGCGGCGGTGACTCGGCTGCAGCTGTTGAACAGCTTGGCTTTGCAGATAAGATGACGCACATATCTACAGGAGGAGGGGCTTCTCTTGAATTTATCGAGGGCAAGGTGCTTCCCGGGATAGAGGCAATAGAGAATAAGTAATTAGGAGGATGAGATTATGCGCAGACCGGTTATAGCTGGCAACTGGAAAATGAACAAGACAGTAAACGAAGCAATAAAGCTTGTAGAGGAGCTCAAGCCTCTTGTTAAGGGAGCTGCCGCTGAAGTTGTAGTGTGTCCTGTTTTTGTTTGCCTGAATGATTTGGTAAAGGTTTTAAAGGGAAGCAATATAGGAGTTGGCGCACAAAATATGTACTATAAGGAAAGCGGAGCATATACCGGGGAGATATCTCCTGTGTTTTTAAAGGATATAGAGGTTGAATATGTAATATTAGGCCATTCAGAGCGCAGACAGTATTTCAAGGAAGAAGATCCGGAAATAAACAAGAAGGTAATTGCTGCACTGGACCATGGATTAAAGCCAATTCTCTGCGTAGGAGAAACCCTTGAGCAGAGAGAAGCGGGGGTGACCTTCGATGTCATAGCAGCTCAGGTGAAAGGATGTCTTGAAGGCATTGAGGACAGGAAAACGGATGATTTGATAATAGCCTATGAGCCTGTATGGGCTATAGGAACCGGCAAAACTGCAACCAGTCAGGACGCAAATGAAGTCATTGGATTCATCAGGAAGCAGCTGGCCCTATTGCTTGGGAATGATGCGGCTGACAAGACAAGGATACTATATGGAGGCAGTGTTAAGTCCTCAAACATAAAGGAACTTATGGATATGCCCGAAATAGATGGGGCTCTTGTAGGCGGAGCAAGCTTGGACGCTCAGGAGTTTTCACGGATCGTGAATTTCAATCAAGAATAAATATATAGATTTAAGGAGGGTACTGACTATGACAGTAATTACTGACATATTTGCAAGGGAAATAATAGACTCCAGGGGAAATCCAACCGTAGAGGTTGAAGTTGAGTTGGAAGGAGGAGCTTTAGGCAGAGCTGCAGTACCTTCAGGAGCATCCACCGGGGCTTTTGAAGCTGTAGAGCTTAGAGACGGCGACAAATCAAGATACCTGGGGAAGGGTGTGTTGACTGCAGTAAATAACGTAAATGAGATAATTGCACCGGAAATAATAGGCATGAATGCATTGGACCAGGTCGCAATAGACCAGGCTCTTATTGAGCTGGATGATACTCCCAATAAGGGGAAGCTGGGTGCCAACGCCATATTAGGAGTGTCACTGGCTGTAGCTCATGCAGCTGCAGAGGCGCTGGGACTTCCGCTTTATCAGTATGTCGGCGGAGTAAATGCCAAGACTCTTCCGGTTCCAATGATGAATATACTGAACGGCGGAAAACATGCAGACAATAATGTGGATATTCAGGAATTCATGATTATGCCTGTTGGTGCGGAAAGCTTCAAGGAAGCATTGAGAATGTGTGCTGAGGTCTTTCATAATTTAAAATCCGTGCTTAAAGCCAAGGGCTATAACACGGCTGTAGGGGACGAAGGAGGATTTGCACCTAACCTTACCTCTAATGAAGAAGCGCTTCAGGTTATTATTGAGGCTGTAAAAAAAGCAGGCTATGAGCCGGGCAGGGATATATACATAGCAATGGATGCTGCTGCAACCGAACTTTATAAGGAGGACGGCAAGTATCATCTTGATGGTGAAGGAGTAGTAAAGACTTCTGAAGAAATGGTCGAGTACTATGAGAATCTTGTCAGCAAGTATCCGATAATCTCACTGGAAGATGGGCTTTCCGAAGAAGACTGGGACGGCTGGAAGCTTCTTACCGAAAGGTTGGGCAAAAAAATACAGCTGGTCGGCGATGACCTTTTTGTAACAAACACAGAGAGACTGAAAAAGGGCATAGAAATGGGAGTAGCAAACTCCATTCTTATAAAGGTAAACCAAATCGGTACACTGACAGAGACCCTTGATGCAATCCAAATGGCAAACAGGGCAGGGTATACTGCGGTTGTATCCCATAGATCAGGTGAAACGGAAGACGTAACAATTGCTGACCTTGTTGTGGCTGTCAATGCAGGGCAAATAAAAACCGGTGCCCCATCCAGGACGGACAGGGTTGCAAAATATAATCAGCTTTTGAGGATTGAAGAAGGATTGGATACAATGTCTAAGTATTTAGGCATAAACGCATTTTTTAATCTGTAGGCCTTGGCGTAAAAGGCCTGATAAAAAGATGCCGCGGAGCTGAATTTTTAATCTTAAAGTGCTATACAATTAAAAAATATGTGTTATAATAATGGGTGAGATTATTTCATCCCATTATTGTATTTTATCAGCCTTTGTGTTAAAATGGTGTCTGTAGAATTTTTCCTGATAATTATGCGAATAATAGCGGAAAGAGCGAATGGATAGCAATAAATGCACGTTCTTTTGGCACAAACGGATGATCTGGATGAAGATGGGAGGTGCAGGGAGTGAGAGTACCCTTAGTGATTTTACAGTACGTTGTTTGTTTGGTATTGATTGTAAGTGTGCTTCTGCAGCCGGGAAGGAGCGCCGGACTGTCCGGTTCAATAGCGGGAGGTGCGGAACAGCTTTTCGGAAAGAAAGCAAGCAAAGGCTACGAAGCATTGTTTTCTAAACTGACAACAGCAAGTGCAATTCTGTTCATGGTTTTATCGATTGTACTGGTACTTGTAAAATAATATTTCAATAATGATAGCCTGACTTTGTGTTGGGCTATATTATCAATATTTCGTGTATACAGTATTACAGTATATCACATTTATGTATTAGGAGGGTTATTCGGATGGATTTATTGATTCTGGCTCCGCTGTCAGGAGTACTTGCTCTGGTTTTTGCAGGGTTCTTAGCAAACAGTATTACAAAGAAAGACCCCGGAAACAATAGGATGAGAGAAATAATGGGCTTTATCCATGAAGGGGCAATGGCATTTCTATTCAGGGAATATAAGGTACTTGTTGTATTTATTATTGTATTGGCAATAATAATCGGAATATTCCTCAAAAGCTGGCTGACGGCATTATGCTTTGTCGCCGGGGCATGCTGCTCCATACTTGCAGGTTATTTTGGAATGCAGGTGGCAACAAAGGCAAATGCCAGAACGGCAAACGCCGCACAGAAAGGCCAGAATGAAGCTCTCGGGATCGCATTCAGGGGCGGAGCTGTAATGGGCATGTGTGTTGTAGGCTTAGGCCTTCTGGGTTTAGGAATTTTATATGTATTTATTAGAGATGCAAATATTGTGACAGGTTTTGGCTTGGGTGCAAGTTCAATTGCTTTGTTTGCACGTGTAGGCGGCGGAATATATACAAAAGCTGCTGACGTTGGTGCCGACCTTGTAGGAAAGGTGGAAGCCGGCATACCTGAGGACGACCCGAGAAATCCGGCAGTTATAGCCGATAATGTAGGCGACAACGTAGGTGACGTAGCCGGTATGGGAGCTGACTTGTTTGAATCATATGTAGGCTCGATAATTTCTGCAATAACTCTTGGTGCGATAGTATATGCCGGAAAGATTGAAGGAGTCTTATTCCCTATGCTTTTGTCCGCTATAGGTATAGTAGCTTCGATTATAGGAACTTCTTTTGTAAAGACCGATGAAAAGAGCAACCCGCAGAGCGCTCTCAGCAGAGGAACCTATGGGAGCTCGATAATCGTAGTTCTGGCATCTTTTATACTAAGCCGTTATATGTTCGGCAATCTGGATGCCTTCTGGGCAGTTGCCGCAGGGCTTGCTGCAGGATCGATAATCGGATTTATATCGGAAGTATATACTTCTTCCGACTATAAGTATGTAAAGAAAATTGCCCAACAGTCAGGAACAGGGCCTGCTACTACAATAATAAGCGGCCTTGGAGTAGGAATGCTCTCTACAGTGGCACCGATAATCTTCATTTGCGCTGCAGTGCTTGTGGCATATGATTCTGC